>SLGC01000449.1 GCA_007123885.1 Bacteroidales bacterium
AAATGAATGATAAGCATCAAGCATCGCAACAAATTTCTCTATAGTAATCCTCTTTCCATCAATGACTAATTGAGTCCCAAAAACCGATTCTTCACCATCTTCCAGATAATCGATCCTTCCAGCAACAGTATTACTTTTACCAATTTGGAGATCACCATCAATAATCTTTAAATACCGTTTATTAATTCCTTTTTTGATCTTTGCTTTCAGAAGCAATTCTGCACTCTCCACATCTGCATCCCAATCGGATAATATGTTGAAAATATAGGGTTCCCGCCCTTTCTTACCCTCAACAACTTCAATGGCTTCAGATGCTAATAAATCACCCAGGATGAAAGATGCAATCTTAAAGTGATATTTTCTCTTGTATCTGTCGGTAATATAAAAATCATAGCCCTCTTCCATAGTGCTGTGAGTGTAAACGCCATCTTTGTATTTCATGTAGAATTATTTAAAAAGTGAAAATACTCCATTAATCGTCATTTTCCCTTTAAACCGGCTGCCGGACCAGGGCCTGAAACCATCACACTCCTAACCTTGACCGCACAAACCTTTCAGTATCCTTATCAAGAAAACAGATATAACATCCCTTCATCCCCCTTGTAAGCAAAACCCTGTAGGTGTTTTTAACCATTCTCATAAACTGATCACGGTTTTTTTTGACCTGGCCGTCATGAGAGTTTTCCGGATGTCCAACCCAGGATGATTTTTCAAAATCATATTTCAGATCATTTCCGAAAATGACACCAACATAATCAAATTCAAATCCCTGGGCGGTATATATGCACCCGACCTGATCGACACCGCCAGGATCATAAGCCCATAAAGGCGCTTTGGGTATACCTCTTTGCAAACCTGTAACATTGTCACGTGCATTCCAGGGCCTTATAAAATCATCAATGGCAATATCGTTTTTCAGACTGCCATCCGGGTTTAATTCGGTCGACCACGGCCAGCAGAAACCAGCCGTAATTCTTGCGGTATAACCTTCATGCAGACGATCCTTTATGATTTTGTCCAGTTCCCCCGGTGAAGGTAAAATTCTGAAATCAAATCCTTCAGTACCATACCAGATCGCATTTGCCGTCCTCCTGACCTGCAAAGTATTGTTCACCCATTGAATAAAGGCATCAGAGCCACTGCACCTGAACTGGCTTTCCAGTGAAAACTGATGGATCGTACACCCTGCTTTTTCGGCATGCTGCCTGATATGTTCAACTGAACCAATCTCCCCGGGCCTCACAACCTGATCCTCATCAATCAAGAACAGACTGACCCTGGCCGCATCTATTATTTCTTCCACCTGCGGGATAGTTCCGGAGTATTGTCTGAATACGACAGTTTTTTCCCTGATACGGTGCGCTTCGTCAAGGATAAGAACATCATAGGAATCGGGATTATCCTTATAAAAACTCATAAAATATTTAAAGAAACTGGAGTAGCGGCTCCCGACAATCTTCCTGAGGGTCTGGGTGAAGGACTTCGACCCGGTTGCATAAGCTGTATTGATCCCTTTTACGGCAAGGTTAGCCATCAGCTGCAGCGCAATGACAGATTTGCCTGTTCCCGGTCCACCGGTGACTATTACTGCATGCTTTCTTTTTTTATGCAGGCCTTTGGTCACTATGCTATGGATGCTATCGTAAACCACCAGCTGGTCATCCAGCAGGATATAGTCCTTTGCGCCGCCAAGAAGGGAGGAATGACCGGCAAGTTTCTCCTTTAACGTTACGGATAGCTGCTCCAGAAGCTTAGGACTTGGTCTGTGTTCACTATTTTCAATTCTTTCAAGTATCTCCATCCCCTCTCCCCCTTCCAGGTAATTAACCAGGTAATCCCTGAGAGAGGTGGTTTCCGATTTGGAAAAAACCGGGAACCTCTTGATGGCATCGCTGAAACGGGCATCAAGGAGCACGTCATCCTGCATTATCTGGTAATTGTGCAGGAAAGAGCATGCAGTCAGGTTGACCCGCTGGTCACAATCATAAAAAACCGTTTTGTGGTGACGCAAATAGTAACAGTAATTTCCCGCCTGTATGGAAGGATGCAGTACATCACGGTTACCCCCGCCAACCCATGTGACCACGTATTCTCCGTCATAATCGCTCAGCCGGCAAGTCTCCCATTGCTTCAGTTCAACGATCACCGATTGTGGATAACCATTCCCATCCTTCCCGCATATCATGCAATCAAGCCTTCGCGAAGTCAGGGGCAACTGGTATTCCACAAAAATTCCATGATCGTCCAGGTTTGCCTCCTCCAGAACAATACTCAGCCTTAAAAGGGAATTTCTCCATGAAGCAACCTCATTATGGCCCGGATTGTAACCGAAATAATCAAAAAAAGCATTTCTGAGATGATCAGCAATTGAATTGTCGCGATTCATCCTGAAAAAATCGGCAGAATTACCCCGGAATAACTGCATGACTAATATTCGTTGTATTTCCTGGCATTCCCCCTGGCCTTGTCAACCGGGTATTTCTTCTCATTCTTTGACAGTTTCTTTTTCATAATATCAACAATATCGAAATCATACCTGTCGGCAAGCAGGAGGCAATATATAAAAATATCTGCCAGCTCTTCACTGATTTTATCAACCGGTACATCATTAAGTTCTTCTTTTGATTTCCAAAGAAATAACTCCATCAGTTCAGCCGATTCGATCGATAATGCCATGGCCAGATCCTTTGGATTGTGAAATTGTTCCCAGTTCCGGGCATCGCGAAACGCAATAATTTCCTTTGTCAGTTTTTGAATTTCCTCCATTTCATAAATTTATTAAGGACCATCTTCACTGAAATAAAATGATTTCAGCAAAAAAGTAAAACTACAAAAATCCATTGACTAACCATTTTTAAAACTTTATTACACCATTCGGTGAAAAACGCTGCTGCCAATGTATGCCAGGCTGCATGGTGGTGGGTAGTGGCAGAACTGAAAGGAATTTTTCGGTGGAAAACGCTGCTGCCATTGGATGCCAGGAAATAGGGAGCCTCTTCCAGCCAAAACCGGCAACCCCCGTTATGGATTTCCGTATATGAAAGCTGAGGATCTTTTCACCAATCCCCCGGAAAGTAAAATTTAAATAACAAAAAGAACAACTGCGCCGATGGCCCGTAAATACATTACGCTGCCTTCCTGTAAAATCGAACACAAAACAGAGAATCATCTAACATTTAAACTATTAAATCCGGAGGGAAGTGCCTTGAAACCTGAACTTTATGTGAATTGCAGTTTACCAGTCACCCAAACCTTCCGGAAGAACTAGGTAAGTAAGTGTCGCGCTTTAGAGCGCAAATTATTGAGAAATCAAAACCATAAACCCAATGCGGATATTAAAGGTATCAGTGATCGTTTTTTCAACAATTCTCAGCATTCAATACAGTTTCCCTCAGAAGATCGATATCGAAAACTTCAATCATCAGTACCTTGAGCATCTCATAAAAGCCGGCATCGACAACCTTCGGACCTCAAGAGGCCTTCAACCCCTTCGAAATGATTCCATTTTATTGATGGCTTCACATGACCATGCAATCTACATGCAGGGCACCAATATCCTGGCTCATGACCAGAAGGAAGATCCTGAGAAAGAAACTCCTCATAAAAGGATCACCTATTACGGCGGCACCTATAGCATGACTGCCGAGAATATAGCTGTATCCTATATTTATGTGCCATTGACTTCAAGGAGTTCCCGCGGCCGTAATGAGATAATCACCGATTACCAGGATCTGGCAGAGTCTTTTGTTAATGGTTGGGATAACTCCCCCGGCCACCATCGTAACATCATGACACCGGATTTCAATCTCACCGGCGTATGTATTTCCTATAACCCCGTGAATCAGGCAGTTTTTGCAGTCCAGAAGTTCGGGATGACAGATGCCCCTGCAGAACACACCAATCCCCCGGATTTTTTTCCCGATAGTTTTGAAGTCGCTTCCGCGGAAGCGTACGAAACAGTCAAATCCCATCGCCGCCATGCCTGGAGGATAAGATCGGGCGAAAAAATCAGTGATTCGGAAAGGAACAGGTATAATTCGCTGAAAAGGAACTTAAGTCATTCTAAACTTTATTATGCCCGGGCAGGTCCTTCCGTTTCTTTGTTCCAGATAAATATGGCCAGGCATTTCTTCAGGAACAAGAGGGACGGGCTTGCACTTGAGTTCGTTCCGCTGCTGCATTATATCACTGATTCGGTTTACTACGGCCGGCCTGCTTTAAGGAACGATGCCTGCATTTTTAAC
>SLGC01000174.1 GCA_007123885.1 Bacteroidales bacterium
AAACTAATTACCGAGGAACCGGATGCGGTAACTCCGCTCGTCCGGGTCTGTGGGGGAGCGGGGAGGTAACGAACCGCTCTACCCGGAGTAAATTGGCTGAAAAAATTTTCATGTATATTTGATGCCGGAAAAGAGATGAGGCTGTCCTTTTGAGACAGCCCCTTCTTTTTTTAGATTATCCTGAGTCTATTCCGGATGAATTGCGTCTACCGGACAGACATCTGCGCATGCGCCACAATCGGTACAAACTTCGGGATCTATTGTGTAGATATCACCTTCTGCTATTGCTTCAACGGGGCATTCATCTATGCAGCTCCCGCAAGCTGTACAATCGTCGGTTATTACATAAGCCATAGTTCTTTTATTTTAGATAATTAGTGAAATTGTAATAAGATTTGCAAAGATATTTTCTTAATCCCAAAGATGAAAATTATTATACCCTGCAAATGTCAATTTGTATGTGATTTAAATTAACCATAGTCATTTCCGGCTGTTTAAAACGTAAAACTATTACAATCAATCAGGATAAAATATGCTTAAAGTCATTTTTTAGATGACAAGGGGACTGCGGGTCAAAAAAGAAAGGGCAAACCATGCCGGGAGAGCGATGCCGGTTTCCATAGTCTTCTCATCAATATCAAATTCGGGAGAATGCAGTTTTTTGTCCTGGCAGCCTGAGCCCAGCCGGTAAAATACGGACGGATATTTTCCGGCGAACCAGGCAAAATCTTCGCATGTCATCCTTAGAGGGAGTTCCTTAACATTGCCGGCACCAATGAATTCTCCGGCCAGTTTCCTTATCAGGCCGGTTTTTTCAGGATCGTTTACCAGGACGGGATATCCTTTTCGTATTTCAACGCTGCACGCTGCACCAAAACCGGATGCTGTACTGGTGGCAATCGACGTGATCACCTCGTGGGCTTTTGCCCTCCAGGTTTCATCCATGGTGCGGAATGTCCCCTCGATTACAACCTCCCTGGGTATCACGTTGGTGGCACCATTGGCAGTGAATTTTCCAAAACTTAGAACCGTAGGTATTTGCGGAGGAGCAAACCGGCTTGTAACCTGTTGAAGACTGACTATAATCTGCGACATTGCTGCCACTGTATCTGTTATTGTATGGGGCATTGCTGCATGACCGCCTTCACCTGTAACAACAATATAGATTTCGTCGCCGGAGGCCATATACATTCCGGGCCGCACCCCTATTTCACCTGAATTCAGCTCGGGTAATACGTGCTGTGCCAGGATCAGATCCGGTTCCTTGCCCGCGAACAGATTTTCATTAAGCATCTTTTTTGCACCTCCCGGAAGAGTTTCCTCTCCCGGCTGGAATATCAGATAAACCGACCCGGCAAATTCATTTTCCAGCGATTTGATTATTTTTGCGCTTCCAAGAAGGCATGCCGTATGAACATCGTGACCGCAGGCATGCATCACACCGGGATTAACGGACTTGAAGGTCAACCCGGTTTCTTCATTTACCGGTAAGGCATCCAGCTCGGCCCTTAAAGCTATACTTCTGCTGCTTTTCCCCTTTTTTCCTGTGATCATGGCCAGTATTCCGGTACCGGCTACCTGTTTGTATCCAATGCCGTATTCCCTGAGTTTTTCGGCTGCAAAATTACTGGTTTGATATTCATGGAAAGATAGTTCCGGGTGTTGATGCAGATGTCTTCTAATGCTGACAACTTCCCTGAAAATAGCGGAGGCCTGTTCCCGGATATTTCCGGCCAGATTTCTGTTCGGCCCAGATAGTTGCTGTTTATCTTCCATATCCGGTTGAATTTAGATAAAATCAACGTATTTTTGCCAATAGCATTTAAAAATGGTACGTAAATATACTAAAAGCGCGGGTACAAATGAAACTCATGCTTGCGATCATGATCCTTTTTTGTTCGCCGGAATTTTCTGCACCGGATAAACCTGTCATCCACTTTGAAAATACTACGCATAACTTTGGCGTGCACAATGAAGAGGATGGTATTCTTCATCCTGACTATGTTTTCACAAAGGGGCAGTAAAATCAGGATGCGGATGTACTGCGGTCGAAGCGGCCTCATCCATTATCCTCCCCGGAGGATCAGGAAGCATAAAAGCGATTTTCAATTCCCGTGGCTTTCGCGGAAGGCAGAATAAAAACATTACGGTTATCAGCAATGATCCGGTCAATCCGAACATTGTGCTGCGCATAACTGGAGAGATAATATCAGAATGATGAAGCAGGATGAAAAGAAAGGTGCACTGTCAGTCAGCAAGGGAGTTGAACAGCCGCCCCCTGTAAATCCTGACCGTGCCAGATTGTTCAAAGGCAAGAGAAAAAACAGGATATCGCCTGAAAAATTACTGGAAGGCATCCTGTCCTCCAATATAAACTTCCTGAGCCAGGGCATAACCTTGATAGAAAGCTCACTTGAAAAACACCAGGATATTGCAATGGAACTGGTCGAAAAATGCCTGCCCTATAGTGGTAATTCTCTGAGGATCGGAATAACAGGTGTTCCGGGAGTTGGGAAGAGTTTCTTTATAGAAAGCTTCGGGCGGATGCTCACCGGCACCGGAGCGAGGGTCGCCGTTCTTGCCGTGGATCCCAGCAGCAATCTCTCGAGAGGGAGTATTCTTGGAGATAAAACCAGGATGGAAGAATTGTCGGCCGATAAGGCGGCTTTTATACGGCCTTCTCCATCGGGTGGTTCGCTTGGCGGGGTAGCCGTAAAAACCAGGGAAAGCATCATTTTATGTGAAGCTGCAGGCTTTGATACTATCATTGTTGAAACTGTGGGAGTTGGGCAATCGGAAACTGCGGTAAAGTCGATGGTTGATTTTTTCCTGCTGCTAATGCTTGCCGGAGCGGGAGATGAATTGCAGGGGATTAAAAGGGGTATTATGGAAATGGCCGATGGAATAGCTATTACAAAATCCGATGGCAACAATATATTGAAGGCCTCAATGGCAAGAACCCAGTATGAAAGAGCGTTACACCTGTTCCCGCCGACTCTCTCGGGCTGGGATCCCAGGGTGCAGACATGTTCATCACTGACCCTGCAGGGGCTTAAGGGTATTCATGATACTATCATGGAATTTTTCACTTTTACAAAGAAGAACGGATATTTTTTTCAAAACCGTAAAGATCAGGCTGTTTACTGGATGAAGGAAACCATCGACCGTCAATTGAATGATGGATTTTACAAAGATCCACTCATAGCACGGGAATTGAAAAAAATAAGGCAGGAGGTATGCGGAGGCAGAATGTCTAGTTTTATGGGAGCAAGAAAATTGCTGGATAAGTATTTTAACAAGGAGGGTAAGCCTTGATTATTTAAAAAGTCTGGATATGCAGGTTAACAGGATCAATATTAAAAACAAAAAGGCAGCGTTTAATTACGAATTCATCGAAAAATTCACAGCCGGAATTGTGCTGGGCGGAACAGAAATAAAGTCCCTGCGCCAGGGCAAGGCAAACCTGGTTGATGCCTACTGCTATTTCAGCAATGATGAATTGTGGGTCAGCGGAATGCATATAGCAGAATATTCATTCGGCACATATAATAATCATGATCCGAAACAGGACAGGAAACTGCTTCTGAATAGAAAAGAGCTCGAGAGACTTCGAAAAAAATCACAGGAAAAGGGCCTGACTATTGTAGCCACAAGGCTTTTCATTAATGAGCGCGGACTGGCAAAGCTTGACATTGCCCTTGCCAGGGGAAAGAAGGAGTATGACAAGCGTCAGAATATAAGGGAACGGGATACAAAAAGGGAACTTGACCGCATCAGGAAAATCTGATTTTTATTTTGGCCTTGAAAGCGTTTATTGTCCGGCAGAAGTATCCTACTGTGAAAAGAAGAAATTGTTAAGCTCATAAATATCCTCAACAGTAAGACCGGAACCGCCGTCAAAAAAGATATCTATTGCCCTGATCAGCTCTTCGAATGAAATAAAACCGTCATTGTTGGCGTCAAGATGGCGGAACTTTTCAGGTATACCCTGATAGCTTCTGCGGTTATAGCCGGCAAAAATATCGGGCGAAAGGGGAGTCAGTGTTAATGCCTCCTCCCTTGATACGGCATTATACCACCTGCCAAGCATTTCCCCCAGCTGCTCCGGTGCTATTTCCCTGCCCTGTTCATCAACAAAGGCGCCGGCGGGAGTATTGGGTTCAAGGTCAAGATAATCAGGCACCCCGTCACCGTCGCTGTCGATCGGACAACCGTGCTCATCAACTTCCACTCCCGGAGGAGTGTCGGGACATTTGTCCCAGAAGTCAAAAACTCCGTCGCCATCCTGGTCTTCTATCAGGGTATAATCAAAACCGTCATTGGCAAAATAGCGTTCCACCTCAAGAGTCCTGGCATCGGAAAAGAGATCAAAATGGAAGGCGATGTATGAATAGGAAAAACGGTCATTCCTGCGGCTGCCGGTTATTCCGGTGCCAGCGGAACTGACATTGTCAACAAGGTCGGTAAATGTAAAATGAACCGAACTGGCTACTCTCATGCTAATCCTTTCGGAAACCCTGAAATCAAGACCGTATCCTACCGGCAGGGCAAAGGCTATCTGGGGATAATTTCCGATTCCGTAAAGGTTGGCACTTCGAAGATCGGTTTCGTAAATGTAGTTTCGTTGAATAACAACGCTTTCATGTGCCCTGCGGGAATTTTCAGGCAGATCTCTTATAGTACCGTCCGACCAGTAGTTGTAGGGGCGTCCCTGAGAGTCGTGCATGTCGGCCTTGGAATTGAACTGGAAGGATTCAATCCCCACTGAAAGAAAGGGAGATATCCGGCGGTCGTCAGGAAAAAAGTGATTAAAGGTATATTCGAAGTTGATCCCGAAATTTATAATTTCAGATTTGAAATTAAGATTGCGCTGCAGGTCAAAGTAAGATCTTTCATTCCCTGAAAGCTGTCCGTGTAACAGAAAAAAATTCAGACGGTAATCTCTTTTAGTATCTATGAAGGTAGAAACATTTAGTTTAAATCCCGGGTGAGAACTGAACACGCTGCTGTAGAAGTCATTTACATCTCCCATAAAGTTAAACGTTCCTGCCCCTAGTGAGATAACAGGTTTATAAACAGGACTTCTCACTTCAACCTCCTTGAGCTGCGTTTGATCATAATGATGGTTCTCATCAGTCTGCGAAAAACCTTCTGATGCCCTGGAAATCAATAACAAAAGAAGAAGAATCCTGAAATAAGGCCTGTAATCCATGAACATTATCAAATAAATAAAATTTTTACCCCGATTGTACGGGTACCTGATCAGTTTTTTACTACGAAACAAACACATTATTTGTTACCAGTTACTATCAGGGTTTCCTCAAGTGGCCGTGAAAAAGTGTGAAACATGGTGTTACCTGTACCACTGATGATTTGCAAACATAAGGGCTTCCTGCACTGTTATCCGGGATCCGTTATTGTAAGCCGTAACAAAAGCATCGTTAATGGAGGTGGCATTCCGGATATTGACCCTGTGATCTCTTGCCGATTTATAGTCATAATAAGATCCTACAGAGTATTTGATCCATCCTTCATGAATTTCAGAATGTACATCATCGGTAATATTCCGTTGCCTGAAATACTGCTCAATATTAACCGGCCTCTGTCCTGCAGCTATCTGCACCCTGTAATAGACACCTTCTTCAGCTTTAAGTGGCCTGGAGGTATTCTGAAGTGTCCTTTGGGGAGTGGCAGAGGAAGTTGAAGGAGTTGATTCATGACGGTTTCCGGGCGGCAGACCATACGTTTCCAGGGGAGAAATTGATGCCAGCAGTTGGTTCCTGTTTGTTTCGTCTATAGATGGAAGTTCAGTATCTCTTTGAACTATTTTCCGGCTGTTGGTTATTTCATTATGCATAAATGCAAATTCTCCGCTGAGCTGCGGAACTTCTGTCCGGGTATCATCAGGAACAAGGCGGTAACTGGTTATGAAACTGCTTTCTGCCGGGAGATTCCTCCAGATGATCCTCACCCTTTGTTCGGAAAATGAGAATAAACCGCCCCGGTTTTCCATCTCAAAGGCAGTAAAACCATCGGGAATTATCTCCTCAATTTTGGCGAAATGGTTATTATCTCCTTTATTTACCAGAATGTTGACGATATAACCATTATCATCGGCAACAGGATCCTGGCGGATTGCCATGACATTATCAAGTTGTTTCAGGGATGGCGGGGGAGAAGGCAGTTTCCTGTCTGCTTCGGCAACATCAACTATAAGCCTTTTGTCAATATCCGGAGGGGAGTTAACTGCCATCAGGGTACTGGTGGCTTCTGCATACTTTCGCTGGTTATTTTCAATATAGCTGAATGTGCCGTTGAGATCCAGATTTCCACTCAGCCGTTCATTAATATGAAGACGGTAGCGCACAGTGATTATTTCTTCCCGGGGCAGATTAAGCCATATCATTTTAACAGTATTGTCTTCAAAGGTAAAGTTCATATCTGCAGGTAACACGGGCGATGCAGTAACCCCATTGGGAAGCTGCTGCTGAAAACGGGCAAAACCTGACAGATCGCCCTTGTGAAGTTCAATATCGACATCTACGGTGCTCCCCGCTACTATCTCTGCGGGTGCATGTATGTCCATTACAACATTATTCTTACTGGTAATCCCGGTTCCATCCAGCAGGGCATTAACCACCAGTAATATTACAATATATTTAAACATTTTGTATGCTGTTTTTATGAAAACCACTTAAACGCGTTCCTGTAAAAACGCAGCATATGTGTAAATACATTTTACTGATAAAAGGCCATAAATGTTTCAATTAACCGGATTAAAAATTTGGACTAAGCAAATATTTTGAATAAAATGCATTTATCATTTCAACTGCTTCATCGGCGGTATCAGCAAGAGAGAATAGTTCCATGTCATCCGTATCTATATTGCTTTCCTCTGTCATCATGACATCCTGTATCCATTCTACCAATCCTTTCCAGTAGTCCGTTCCCACAAGTATTATCGGGAACCTGCCTATTTTTTTTGTCTGTATGAGAGTAAGGGCTTCAAAAAACTCATCAAATGTACCGAAACCTCCGGGAAGGACTATAAATCCCTGGGCGTATTTAACGAACATTACCTTACGGATAAAGAAGTGGTTGAAAGTTATCAGCTTGTCGCTGTCGATAAACTCATTAGCTCCCTGCTCATGGGGAAGGTCGATGTTGAGCCCGACTGAACGGCCCCCTCCTTTTCTGGCACCCATATTGGCGGCTTCCATAACTCCGGGTCCTCCGCCGGTAATTACCCCGTACCCGAATTGGGTAAGCTTATAGGATATTTCTTCGGCCAGCTTGAAATATTTTGATCCGGCCGGTGTTCTTGCAGAACCGAAAATTGATACACAAGGACCAATTTTGGCAAGTTTTTCGAAACCTTCAACAAATTCTGCCACTATCTTGAATACGGTCCATGAATCCATGGCCTTTATTTCATTCCAGTCTTTTTCTGAGAATGCACTTCTTATTCTTTCTTCTTCTGCCATCATAACTGTGAGAGATTTATTTGAATTACTTTTGTATTTTAACTTTGTTTTATCCTTTTGGATCAAGTACTTCATTCAAAAATCCGCCCGTTATGCTTTGGGGATTTTCTGCCACCTCTTCAGGTGTACCTGCAGCCAGTATTCTGCCGCCCTCTTTTCCTCCCTGAGGCCCAAGGTCAATTATGTAATCAGCCGTCTTTATCACATCCATGTTGTGCTCAATCACTATAACCGTATTTCCCTTATCTGCAAGAGTATTGAGAACCTGGAGAAGCACGTTTATATCTTCAAAATGCAGTCCGGTAGTCGGTTCATCCAGCACATATACAGTCTTCCCGGTATCTTTCTTTGCCAGCTCGGAAGCCAGCTTTACCCTCTGGGACTCTCCGCCCGACAGGGTGGTTGAAGGTTGTCCGAGTTTTACATAACCCATGCCGACTTTTTGCAGGGTTTCAATTTTGCGTGAAATCGAAGGAATCTTTTCAAAAAACTCTACCCCCTGGTTTATTGTCATATCCAGGACATCACTGATTGACTTGCCCTTATATTTAATTTCGAGTGTTTCCCTGTTATACCGTTTTCCGTTGCATTCCCTGCATTGTACGTAAACATCAGGCAAAAAGTTCATTTCTATTGTCTGTACACCGGCCCCTTTACAGGCTTCGCATCTGCCTCCCTTCACATTGAAAGAGAAGCGGCCTGCCTTGTATGCCCTGATCCGGGACTCCGGAGTTTGTTCAAACAATTTACGAATATCGGCAAATACGCCTGTATATGTTGCGGGATTTGATCTTGGAGTACGTCCTATGGGGGACTGGTCGACTTCGATTACTTTATCAGTGTTTTCAATTCCCTCTATGCTCAGGAAAGGCAGCGGTTCAGTCATCGATCTGTAGAAATGCCTGCTGAGGATAGGTTGCAGGGTTTCCTTGATCAGACTGGATTTTCCGCTGCCCGAAACGCCGGTCACGCAAATAAGCCTGCCCAGGGGAATGGTTACTTCAACATTTTTAAGATTGTTACCGGAGGCCCCCTTCAGATTTATTGAAAGACCGTTGCCCTCCCTTCGTTTTGCAGGAATTTTTATTTTCCTTTTACCCGAAAGATAATGTCCTGTCAGGGTATCGGACCTGCAGATGGATTCCGGGGAACCCTGGACCGATATTTCACCTCCTTTCCTGCCGGCACGGGGACCCATATCAATAACATGATCGGCCGAAAGGATCATATCCCTGTCATGTTCCACCACGATTATGGAATTTCCTTTATCCCTTAGCTGCTTCAATGAATCTATCAGTTTGAGATTATCTTTTTGATGCAGGCCAATGCTGGGTTCATCAAGGATGTAAAGTACATTGACAAGCTGTGAACCTATCTGGGTTGCCAGCCGGATACGCTGGCTTTCGCCCCCGGAAAGGCTTGACGCATCCCGGTTCAATGACAGGTAATTAAGTCCCACCCTGAGAAGGAATCCCAGTCTTGTGCTTATTTCCTTGATTATTTCAACAGCTATCTTTCTTTGTCTCGAAGTCAGGTGCTCTTCCAGCGAAGCAAACCATCCGGCAAGCACATCCAGGTCCATTTCGGCAAGCCGGGCTATATTCATGCCATTTATGCGGAAATAAAGCGCCTCTTTTTGAAGTCTTGTACCGTTGCAGGTGGGACATGTTATTTTTTTAAGGTACTGGCCGGCCCATTTTTCTCCTTTGTTGCTGTAGCCATTGGTTTTAAGATTCTCAATATAATTGAATATACCGTCAAAGCTCATGAAGTAGTTAGAGGCCGAACCAAGGGGTGTATTGAGAAGCTTGAAAGATTCTTCGGATCCATACATGATAGTATCCATAGCTGCCTCAGGAATATCCTTGAGCGGGGTGTTCAGGGTGAACTGGTACTTATGGGCAATAGCCTCCAGCTGCCAGAAGATAAGTGATTTTTTATAGGGGCCAAGGGGTTCTATTCCTCCTTTTTTTATTGAAAGAGACGGGTCGGGGATGATTTTTGAAATATCAATTTCGGTGATGGCGCCCAGTCCGTGACACTTCTGGCATGCACCACGTGGCGAGTTGAAGGAAAAGCTGTGGGGGGCCGGTTCGTTGTATGATATGCCTGAGGTGGGACACATCAGCTGCTTGCTGAAATACCTTGCCTCATCACTATCCATCTCAAGTATCATTAAAATACCCTTTCCATGCTGCATGGCAGTCTGAATGGTATCTGCCAGCCGTTTTCTGTCGTCTGACGAAACCAGGAGCTTGTCAATTACTATTTCAATATTGTGTGTCTTGTACCTGTCAAGGCGGAACCCTGGCCTCAGTTCCTGTATCTTTCCGTTGATCCGTGCATAAAGAAACCCCTTTTTACGTATCTGCTCGAAGAGTTCCTTGTAATGACCCTTCCTTCCTTTTACCACCGGGGCAAGAATCATGGTTTTTTTCCCGCTGTATCTTTCTATAATAAGGTTGATGATCTGATCGTCGGTATACCTTACCATTTCTTCACCTGTCACCCATGAATAAGCAATTGCTGCACGTGCAAACAGGAGCCGGAGGAAATCATATATTTCGGTTATGGTTCCGACAGTTGACCGGGGATTCTTGCTGCCGGCCTTTTGTTCGATAGCAATCACAGGGCTGAGTCCGGTAATCCTGTCCACATCCGGTCTTTCCATTGAGCCAAGAAACTGCCTTGCATAGGCAGACATTGTTTCCATATACCTTCGCTGACCTTCTGCATAAATAGTGTCGAAGGCAAGGGAAGATTTTCCGCTGCCGCTAAGTCCCGTAACAACCACCAGGTTGTTCCTGGGGATGTTAACATCGATGTTCTTCAGATTATGTACTCTTGCCCCTTGAACCTCAATAAGGCCGCGGGCATTTTCTATATTATTTTTATGAGACTTTCCCAAATTCCAGTACAATTACTTTATTCTGCCAAATATTCCGGTACGGACTGCCCGAAATACCGGGCCCTGAGCCTGGCACCTTCAACAGGCAGTTTGATGTAATAGGTTCTTCCTTGCGGATTGGTCAGGTGTGGCCGGCGTAACCAGGGATTAAAATATTTCAGTATTTTGTAATTGGTATTGAATTCCTTCGCAAAATCGGCAAAATCAGCAACACTTGTATCTACCGGTACTTCAAAATATTCAATTCCCGGATAAAGATGTGTTTCATTAAAATGAAACCCATATTCAGCAGGATTTTCCATTATTGTTTTAAGGGCCAGGATCCTGAAAACATAACGCCGGGTCTCTTCATTTAACAACAGATCGTAGTAATTGTTTTCTTTCTGTATATTAATCTGGTTGTCCATGCCCCTGCGCCCTGCATTATAACTTGCTGCTGACATTGTCCAGGTGCCGTACCTTACATAAGATTCAAGCAAAAAACGGCAGGCTGCAACCGTTGATTTTTCAAGATGGTATCTTTCATCGACCTCATCATTTACTTCCAGTCCGTAATCACGTGCCGTACCCCGGAGAAACTGCCAGAATCCTACGGCGTTCGCGGGTGATATTGCATTGGTGAGACCGCTCTCGGCAAGGGCAAGATATTTGAAATCGTCCGGCACACCATATTCCTCAAGAATTGGTTCAATGATGGGGAAATACCGTGCTGCACGTTTGAGAAATAATAATGTTTGTGATTGCCAGTAGGTGTTAACCAGCAACTCCCTGTCAAAACTTTCCCACACATCAAAATGTTCAACAGGGACACTTTCTCCAAATAACTCCGGATTATCCGGGATATCAAGGGCATGTACTGCATATGCGGCAATCTGCCCGTTATTTTCCGGACCGGTATTTTCTGTTTTGAAAAAGGTGAATAGCTGGATAACAACTCCCATTATTACCACCAATGAAAGAAAAGAGGCCGAGCGAACAAAAAACCTGGAAAAAAAATGGCTGTTAATCTTATTTGTAGACAAGGCGTTAAGTTTTTAAGATTCGACAATATATTAAAGATCTGCTTTGGCCTGGTAAATAAAGTCAGTAATATCAACTTCCCATAGATCAGGCAACGGTTGGTCACTTAATGAAATATGGGACAACTATAAGACAGGGATCATGTCAAATATAGTGAGATACTGATTTTTAGTCAATCCACCTGGTTATTAAAAACCTCAAAAATAACGAAAATAATATCATAATTAATATGTGATCGGATCAATATTAATAATAGTTTAGGCGGAGCTGTTTCCAAAGGCGTGTGTGATAAAAAACGTTCTTTGGGCATGGTCATGTTTTCCCGGCTTTGCCTGAAATTTCATCGGCAATTTGCGCTATCAATGGGTTTTCTTGCGAAAAGGAAGGCCGTGTCTACCTGCAAAGCCATCCAGGTGGTGATTAATACCAGATCTGTTTGGTTTTAGGTTAACTCAAAACCCGCGTCTTCCAGGCGCGGTCATGCCCTGGCGGGGCTTTGCCCCAAAGGCATGTGCGATAAAAAAAATTCGCGGTGCGAAGCAAATATCGGGGTTAAAGCCACCTCCTCCGGTGGTGAATAATCCAATTTTAGCGAATTTTTTACAGACCGTGGACTGCCGGTCAGAATCCGAATGAAATCCCTCCGGAAAGGGTAAGGGAATAAGGATGGTGTCCGGGCACGCTACCTGGATTCACAGGAGTTAAGAAATGGCTGAACCTTGGTTCAAGAATTATAGCCATATTCCGGCCTATATTTCTTTCAATTGCCAGTCCGGCTATTCCTGTAATCCCGAAATTGCTTATTCCCAATGTTTCACCTATGTTTAAGGAGTGACCCTCATATTTGAGCATTACCCTGTTTCCTGCAATGAAATTGGCACCCAATCCTCCATTCAATACCAGGCTGGTTTTACCGTTCAGCAGCCTGTATCCCATTAAAACGGGAACCTGGAGATAATAAAGCTCCTGTATCAAGTTGCCGTCTTCCTGATAGTGGTTTAATATTGCAGTGACCGGTTTGGTGCCTGAAAAATCATTCAAAAGCCTCAGATGATTATCTGTTATGAAAATTTTGGTGTTATTATGGATGGGCCCCATAGAATTCTGAAAGGATGGTGAAGCTTGTGAGAATTTTGTCTGTACATTGCGCCTGAGCATTTCCAGGGCGTATGGGTCATCGAACACCTGCAATCCCCGGATGGCCTGGCCTGCATTTTCAATACCAAGTCCGGACTGAATATATAATCTGTTGTTTATCTTCAGGGTAATTGTAAGTCTGCCGGTAAGGGAGTATAAGCCTTCTTCCAAATTATTGTACCTTGTCTTGATAAAACCTGTTCCGGTGGCGAGCGACCTGTATGAATAACCTTGTGTTATCATAACACCGGCCTGCCATCTTTTTCTTCTGTCCCAGGAACTTTCGACAGTGAATTGCTCTAATGGCTTTTCGCCTGCTAGGTCAACGACTTGATTAAGGATGTTGATTTCCTGTTTTGAGGCGGTTTCTGATGATTTTGAAACCACGCTCAGGAATTCTGTTTCCCTCCGGGCCGGTTCTTCAATCATGGATGGCAACCTTGTGGCTGTCAGGTCAGGGGCAATTGTTGATGTTTCGGGAATTCTCAATGCAATCTGACGGGAAGAACCGGCAGCCGGGGCTTGAATGGAATGATACATTAATTCAGGCTCAGGATTGGGAATTATCAATAAATTTTCCATTGACAGGTGGTTATTCCATGGTTCATCATGCCTCAATAGATGCATCAATGCCCAGCCAAGCCCCACTAAAAGTAAAAATACTGCCGCTGCCCTGTTAAAACTGTAAAAGATCCTCCTCCTTTTTTTTGCAGCAAGATCCATGCTGATCTTATTCCATACTTCAAGAGGAGGCACTTCTTTATGCCCTTTCAGTTCATCTCTGAACAGGTCGTCAATATGAATTCTGTCATCGGACATTCTTCCTGAACAATTTATCTGTTTCTACCGAATGAATGTTTAACATTTTTTTCAATGTTATTCTTGCCCTGTGAAGATGAGATTTTGATGTATTTTCCGGTATGCCGGTCATATCTGAAATTTCCTGATGATTATATCCCTCAATTGCAAAAAGATTAAAAACAATTCTCTGGCTTACCGGTAAATTTTTTATCATATCCATTAAATCTTCTTTTTCAAGCTGAAACTGGGCAAGCGGGGCTTCATAGGCCGCATCTTCTGAAATTTCCTCATTAACCACCAGCATTTGCTTCTTTTTTCTCAGATGCTGCAGGGCAGTATTTATCATGATCTTCCTGCACCATCCTTCAAAAGATCCTTCTCTGCGATAACTGCCTATCTTTGTGAAAATCCTTATGAAACCCTCCTGCATATAATCATTTGCCTCATCGCGGCAGGATGCATATTGAAGGCATACCACATACAGTTCCGGTGACAGGATACTGTACAGTTCCTTTTGGCTGTCTCCCTTGCCTGCAATGCAGCCCTCGATTATTTTATCAAATCTATCCGCCAATCGACCTTAAATTTGCTATAAGCAAAAGTAAGTATTTCAGGTTAATTAACGGATTTTCATACTGCCTAAATAAAAAAATATAAATTTATCTGACGTTTATTTTTACTGTTATAAAATCATTTTCATGCAGTTCACCCCTCCAGAAGTTAAATGTGTACTGCTGCCTTGCTTCGGGAAGAAAATCATAATAGCTGGTGATCGTGGTCAGGACCGTAGTACAGATCGCCTCTTTAGGTTCCTTTTGGATCACCTTTACATTGATCGCATTCTTTCCGGTGTATGACTCAGTGAAATGCGAGAATTCTGAACAGCCGGAAATGCCTGTTGACCTAACCTGGATTTTGATGGGATCTCCGTATTTCACCGAAGATGGTGCTATTACATCAAAAGCAGCAGAAGATGTATAAAGGTATTTATCCTCTTCCATGGTTTTCACGTCATCCCAGGATAAAAAGTCTTTTTCGCAGGAGACAAGCATGGCTGTTGAAAATAGTATTACTAGCAGGCTTTTCATGAAAATTTTTTTTGGTATAGGGGCTGCATGCATCTCCCTGCTCATGTTTTTTTTATATGGATGCTTTTTAAATAATTGATGCAAAAAAACGTTTACAGGTTGCAGGTATGCCCGTAATAAATGTTAAAATAGATAAGGGATAGGGGAAAGTACTTTAAAATGGTCATATAGTATATACGACCTTGATATTTACGGATAGCCGGAGACAGGGAGTACAAGTATTGTCATGCCGCAGGTAGTTTTTACAGGTTTTTAATAGCATAAAATTAAAGTATTCCTTTTAATAATAATGTTAAATAGTTATAAATCTTTTCGTTAATTTATCTATTTTAGTGGAGTGAAACCATGAAGAAGCCGGCTGCAAGAAATGGATCTGC
>SLGC01000106.1 GCA_007123885.1 Bacteroidales bacterium
ACATATGGAAATTCAGGAGCTGAAAAGACAACATAAACTGCTTGCAGGATTTGATTATACCATTACTCCACTGGATAAAGGCTACACAGACAAGATCCTGTACATTAATCTGGGCGAAAATGCGATACGGGAAAAAGATGTTGATCCTATGATGAAAGAAAAGTTTATTGGCGGGAAAGGATACGGACTAAAACTGCTCTGGGATGCCACATCTCCCGAGACCCGGTGGAATGACCCGGAGAATGAGATCATCATAAGCGGAGGCCCCATTTGCGGGGTTACCCAGTATTCCGGTGCCGGCAAATCGCTTGTAGTTTCATTGTCGCCTCAGACAGATTCTGTGATGGACAGCAATGTTGGCGGCTTTTTCGGCCCCTTTCTGAAATTTGCGGGATTTGATGCCTTCGAGCTGCAGGGAAAAGCAGAAAACGATGTCATTATCTATATCGATGGTATCAAGGGAAGGGTTGAGATTTTCGAGGCGCCGGCCGAAGCACTCGATTCACATGTGCTTACAGAACAACTGACCGAAATGTTTTCTGAAAATGAAAAGGAAAAAAAGAATATAGGGATTGTATCTACAGGTGCGGCGGCCGATCATTCATTGATCGGGATGCTTAATTTCACCTTTTATGATGTTAAAAGGAAGGCAATCAGGCTGAAGCAGGCAGGAAGGGGCGGTATAGGGACTGTTTTCCGCGATAAGCGTGTAAAGGCCCTGGTGGCCAAAGTTGCAGGGGTCAGGGGCAATGCCAATAATGTTGTTGATCTCGATGCTATTCGTGAACGCGGCCGCCGCTTTAACGAGGAGATGAGGCGTTTTGACGACCAGCAGGCGGAGATGAGGACCAAGGGCACGGTCCATCTTACCAATATCATGAATGATTATGACCTGATCCCGGTAAATAATTTCAAGTTCGGATCACATCCCGATGCCATCAATATCCATTCCGATGTGTACAAGTCACTCTTTACCCAGGGAATTCCCGATGGCTGCTGGATTGGTTGCAACATGTCCTGCGCCAAGGGGGTGGATAACTACAAGTTGCGCACCGGACCCTATGCGGGGCAGCAGGTTATTGTCGACGGACCGGAGTATGAGACTGCCGCATCACTTGGTACAAACCTGGGGATATTCAACCCCGATTTTACCATCGAATCGAACTTCTACTGTGATACCTATGGTATATGCACTATTACATGGGGGACGGTAGTCGGTTTCGTGATGGACTGTTTTGAGAACGGTATTCTTGACGAGGAAAAGACCGGGGGGTTGAAGCTGAATTTTGGCAATGCCGATTCAGCCATGGAAATGCTCCACCAGGTTGGCCGGGGTGAAGGATTCGGTAAGACGGCCGGCATGGGTGTCAGAAAGATGAAGGAGATGTTTATAGAAAAAGGTTGGGGAGATGCCGGATTTCTCAATGATATAGCCATGGAGAACAAGGGGCTTGAATATTCACAGTACATGTCAAAAGAGTCGCTTGCCCAGCAGGGCGGCTATGCCATGACCAACAAGGGACCGCAACATGATGAGGCATGGCTGATCTTCATGGACATGGTGAACAACCAGATCCCCACTTTCGAGGATAAGGCCGAGGCATTGCATTATTTCCCAATGTTCAGGACATGGTTCGGGCTTGTGGGGTTGTGCAAGCTGCCATGGAATGATGTCGAGCCTGAGGGTAATGCTGAAACCGATGAGCCTGCCAAGGTGCCCGAACATGTGGATAATTATGTCACCATTTACAAGGCGGTTACCGGGAAACCTTTTGATAAGGAGGAACTTGTCAGGCAGTCTGAAAGGGTTTATAATTTCCAGCGCATTTTCAATCTCCGGCGGGGTTTCGGTACAAGGGAATATGACGCACAGCCCTACCGTGCAGCCGGTCCGGTGACTTCCGAGGAATACGAATCAAGGCAGGAAAGATATGATAACCAGCTCAGGGAGCTTATGAATATCGACCCTGAAGGGAAAACCACACGGGAGAAAATTGAATTGCACCGCCGTTACCGTGAAAACCGGTACGAACAGCTCCTGGATGCCGTTTACCAGAGAAGGGGATGGACCAGGAACGGTGTACCCACAATCGAGCACCTTAAAAACCTGGGCATGGATCTGCCCGGGCTCATTGAGCTTGTAAAACCACACCAGGAAACCTGAAGCTGGTTCAGGACCGGAAAAGCAGCCTTAAGCTGCCCCCGGTTTGCAGGTCCCATAATGAGGCTTCTGTTCCTCGTTTTTAATTAAACCTTGAAATCCGCCGTCTATATTTGGTGGTGATTCACTCTTCAGATATTTTTATATATTTTTACTATTGCATATCCGGTTGCAGGACAAATCAGGGACCGGATCACGGAAATTCCTATTTTTATGCATTTCAGAATATTTCTGGTATCAATTGCGGTTCTTCCTGCCATGTTGATTTCCTGCGGGGAAAGCCGGCATGATAATACCCTGCGGATCATACATGCCGGCAGTCTTACTGTTCCCGTTCGTGAAGCGGCCGATTCCTTTGAAATCAGCAGACCGGGAGTCAGGATACTTACCGAGGCATGGGGAAGCAAGGCCGGGGCAAGACGTATAAGTGACCTTAATATGCCATGCGATGTTTTTATTTCTGCAGATTACAAGGTTATTGATAACTTTCTTATCCCGGAACATGCATCCTGGAACATCTCATTTGCCGGCAACGAGATGGCCATCGTATATAACTCCTCTTCACGATATGCTGGTGAGATCAACCTGGATAACTGGCTTGAGATTCTGCAAAGGGATGATGTTGTTTACGGCCGTTCAGATCCAGATTCCGATCCCTGCGGAATAAGAAGCGTGTTCCTTGTACAGCTGGCAGGAATTTTATATGATGATCCTGAAATACCTGATAAAATCCTGTCGCGTCACCGCAACATGATCAGGCCGAAAGAAACCGACCTGCTGGCCCTTTTGGAAACCGGTGCACTGGATTATATATTCCTGTACAGATCGGTCGCAGAGCAACACGGGCTGGAATTCATTGTCCTGCCGGATGAGCTTAATCTCCGGGATCCCGGGCTGAACGACTGGTATGCCCGGGCAAGGCTCGAGGTTCGCGGTACAATCCCCGGGGAGACGATGATCGAAAAAGCGGAGGCCATGGTCTACGGAATTACCATACCCTGCAATACTGATAATCCTGACCTGGCAAACGATTTTGTCGGATACTTTTTGTCGGAAAGCGGCGGGCTGGCGATAATGGAAAGAAACGGTCAGCATTCTTTGATACCTTCAATATCTGAAACATGGGAACAGATTCCCGGAGAGCTGAGGCAATATGCACTGCCTGTTGCCGGTTATCCTAAATGTAATTAATCCGGGTTTTATAAACCTGCCGGGATAAAAATATTCAGTCAGCATTAAATGGTTGATTTGTATGAAAACAAAGAGGTGATATTGATCCCGGGCTGCAGGAGCAGATCTGAATTGCCTGCACCCGGATTATGCACGACCGATAAAAATTATAATTTATGACCGGATTTCAGCCCATGAAGCTGCTGTTTCTTTTTTTGGGGGGATTGGTGCTGCTGTTTATTGTTGCACCGCTGGCCGGTATTTACCTGGCAACCTCCCCTTCGGAATTCATGGAAACCGCTACTCATAGGGAGGTAGCCGGATCAATATGGCTGACATTATGGACATCGATGCTGGCCACGGTTTTGTTCGGGGTAGCTGCCATTCCTTTTTCATGGATCCTGGCACGCAGAAAATTCCCCCTTAAGAGAGTTGTTTCGGCAATTATCGACATACCGATTGTCATCCCCGGCTCTGCGGCAGGCATAGCAATCCTTGGTTTTGTTGCAAGAGATTCTGTTTTGGGACGCATCGGCAGCAGCATGGGCATATCCTTCGTGGGTAATACTCCCGGCATAATTGTGGCAATGGCGTTTGTCAGCATACCCTTCCTGATCAATGCAGCGAGAGATGGTTTTGCAGCAGTACCTGAAAAATTAGAGAAAGCGGCACTCAACCTGGGTGCTTCCCCGGCAAGGGTATTCCTTACCATCAGTATCCCCCTGGCCTGGCGGGCGATCCTTTCGGGTTTTATAATGATGTGGGCCCGTGGAATGAGCGAGTTCGGGGCCGTGGTGATCGTTGCCTATCATCCGATGACAACACCGGTGCTTATCTGGGAAAGGTTTACATCTTACGGACTGAGCTATGCCAGACCGGTAACGGTGGTTTTCATTACAGTATGCCTTCTGTTTTTTGTGATATTACGTACCGTTTCATCAAAATTTGAAAATGCTGGCGATTGAGAAGATATCTTTGCGCCTGGGGCAATTTGAGCTGAACCGGGTCAGTTTTGAAGTAGAAAAAGGAGAATACTTTGTTTTGCTTGGCATGTCAGGATCGGGAAAATCAGTTTTGCTGCAGGTTATTGCCGGATTGATCCCTGCCGGGGAAGGAGGGGTGTTCCTCAATGGCAGGGAAATTACCGGTGAAAAAGTGCAGAAGCGCGGTGTGGGCCTTGTTTTTCAGGATGCAGCCCTTTTCCCGAACATGAATGTATATGAAAATATTGCCTATCCTCTTAAAGCAAGGAAGAGGGGCCGCAGGGAGATTGAGAAAGAGGTGCATGAGCTTGCCCGGCTGACCGGTGTGGATCAATTGCTGAAGCGGTCGACCGTCAATCTTTCGGGCGGCGAGAAACAACGGGTTGCACTGGCAAGGGCCCTTGCCCTGAAGCCTGAATGCCTGCTGCTGGATGAGCCTCTTTCCTCGCTTGATGCACAGCTGCGCCACGAACTGCGGTCACTGCTTAGAAAGCTTAACCACAACGGGCAGACAATAATTCATGTAACCCATGATTATGAAGAGGCTGTACTGCTGGCTCAGAGAATAGGTGTGATTGAAGGCGGAACAGTGGTTCAGCAGGGTACCCCCTCAGAAGTTTTTCAGCATCCCCGTTCTGAATTTGTGGCGCGTTTTACAGGTATACGCAATTTTTTCAGCGGCACTCTTCTCGATGGTGCCGGGACCTCAAGAAAGTTCCGGATCAATGACATTGAATTTTTCCTTTTGAGCGATGAGCCGCCCGGAGAAGGATTTATAGTTGTCAGGGCAGAGGATATAATTCTATCGGAAAGTATGGCGCGCTCCTCGGCGGTAAATAATTTCAGGGGAGTGGTGACAGAGAGAATTCCTGCACGTATGGGAACCGAGGTGGTGGTTGATATCGGCATCCGGATGGCAGTAGTTTTGTCTGACGAATCGGCCGGTTCACTCGGTCTGGAAGAGGGCAGGGAAATATGGATAAGCTTCAAGGCCTCGGCATTAAAATTTATAAGAAAATGAGAAAACTAAAAAATATGCTTGTTGTTGGAGGAGCAAGCCGGAATGTTGGAAAAACGGAGCTTGTTTGCGGACTGGTACGCAGACTTGGTGCCGGAAGAGAGATCATCAGTCTTAAGATATCCGGCATCAACGCGGGAAATGATCCGCATCACGGCAATCACGAAGACAAGCCGGAAAAATTCCACCTGCTGGAGGAAACCAACCTTGATGGAGTGAAGGACAGTTCAAAAATGCTTTTGGCCGGAGCCTCCCGCTCTTTTTACCTGAGGTGTAAAGACGAGTACCTGCAGGAGGCTGTATATGAATTCCTGTCAGGAGTCGACAAGGATGCGGTCATTATCTGCGAATCAATATCGGTGAGGAAAGTTATCGAACCCGGGTTGTTTATACTGATAAGGGGAGAAAAAATGGAAAGCATGAAGAAGGTTCTGGGAGAGGTTATGCATCTTGTTGATCTAACCATAGTTTCAGACGGTAAAACATTTGATCCCGACCCCGGGGTGATCAGGCTGGATTCAAGGGGATGGTATCACGCACTCTCCTGAACCGTATGCGGGGGGATGAAGGTAAATTTTCAGGATCACATAATTTGTACTGAATTAAAAATTAAACAGACCGGCTAATTGTTTATTTTTGCCGGTAATTTTAAAAAGAAGCGGGATTGCACAATGCGCCCCCCGAATTTTAAAGGATATCAGGAATGGTTGATTTTTATGAGGCACTGGATATTGTATTGAAACAGGCTGTTACCACCGGAACGGAAAGGGTGCCGCTTAGCGGTGCTTCCGGCAGGATACTTGCCGGGGATGCACTGTCGGATATCGATATGCCGCCTTTCAACAAAGCTGCCATGGATGGTTTCGCCTGCCGAAGGAGTGATCTGGACGGCAGGCTGGAAGTAATCGAGTCATTGATGGCCGGGGATATACCCCAAAAGTCCGTCGGTCAGGGTCAGTGTACCAGGATAATGACAGGGGCAAAGGTGCCTGAAGGGGCTGATTGTGTGATCATGATCGAACACACGGAGCAGGACGGGGACGGTTTTATCCGTTTTACCGGGAAGGGGACTGCCGGTAATATTGCATTCAGGGGTGAAGACCTTAAAAGCGGTGATGTGTGCCTTCACAGGGGGACGCTCATAAAGCCCCGGCATATTGCGATACTGGCATCCGCAGGCTGTTATTTGCCGCTGGTTGCCAGGCAGCCCCGGGTGGCTGTAATTACCACGGGTGATGAGATCGTCGAGCCGGATGCGCGGCCCGAAGGGACATTTATCAGGAACAGCAACGGGCCGCAGCTTGTTGCCCAGATAGAGGCCGCCGGAGCCATTCCCGATTACAAAGGGATAGTGAAGGATGATCCGGGATCTACACAGGATGCTATTACTACCGCCCTTTCGGGGAATGATATGGTTATCCTTACGGGCGGGGTATCAATGGGGGATTATGACTTTGTGCCGGCAGCTTTAAGGAGTGCGGGGGTAGAGCTATTTTTTGAGAAGGTGGCTGTCAAACCCGGAAGGCCGACTGTGTTCGGCAGAAAAGGTGACAGAATTGTTTTTGGTTTACCGGGGAATCCCGTTTCTGCTTTCGTTATCTTTGAGCTTATTGTAAAGCCCCTGCTTTACATGATGATGGGGCATGAGTATGAACCGGTGAGAATCAGGATTCCCATTGGCGTTGATTATTCAAGGAAGAAGGCCGACAGGATCTCATGGGTCCCTGTCATGCTCAACGGCCAGGGAGAGGCTATCCCTGCAACATATCACGGGTCGGGCCATATCCATTCGCTTGCCGGCTCATGGGGACTGATGGGAATGGAAAGGGGGGTCTTTAATTTCAAAAAGGGAGAAAATATTGATGTTAGACAAATATAACAGAACGATAAACTATCTGAGGATATCAGTAACCGACAGGTGTAATTTGCGCTGCAGCTATTGTATTCCCTGTGAGGATTTTGTTGTGCTTTCACATGATGATATACTCAGGTTTAGTGAGATCGTGGAGGTTGTCAGACAGGGCGTTGAGCTGGGTGTGGAGAAATTAAGACTTACCGGTGGTGAACCCCTTGTACGCCGTGACGTGGTCAGACTCGTGGAGATGCTCGCAGGTGTAAGCGGGATCAGGGACCTTGCCATGACTACCAACGGGATACTGCTTGAAAAATTTGCACTGCCGCTGGCCGGGGCCGGACTGATGAGGGTAAATATAAGCCTGGATACCGTAGACAGCGAAAAATTCAGCCGGCTTACATCCGGCGGGGACATAAACCAGGTATTCCGCGGAATTGAGGCTGCAAGAAATGCCGGTCTCGAACCTGTTAAACTGAATTGTGTTGTAACAAAGTCATCGATGGAGCCCGATGCAGTCGGCGTGAAGAAGTTTGCCGCCGAAAACGGGCTCGAGGTCAGGTTTATCCATCAGATGAACCTGGAAGAGGGTGAATTTTCCATCGTGGAAGGGGGCGCGGGAGGAGATTGCGAACAATGCAACAGGTTGCGGCTTACCGCCAACGGGAAGGTCAGGCCCTGCCTTTTCAGCGACCTGTCGTATGATGTGCGGGCCATGGGAGCACGAGATGCGCTTCTTGCAGCCGTTCAGCATAAGCCGCCCTGCGGGACAAGCTGTAATCATAATCAATTCTATAATATCGGGGGATAATGGATAAACTGACACATACCGACAGCAGCGGGAATGCCAGGATGGTCGATGTGGGGAACAAGCCTCATCAGGTCAGGATTGCAAAGGCACGAGGATTTATCAGGATGAAGCCGGAAACCCTTAATCTTATCCGGCAAAATACAGTAAAGAAAGGCGATGTTCTGAAGGTTGCCGAAATAGCCGGAATACAGGCAGCCAAACAGACGCCTTTGCTGATACCTCTCTGCCATCCGCTGACGCTCTCTTTTATTGATGTTTCATTGACAATAAAGGGTGAAGGGGTCGAAGCAACCGTCGAATGCAGGTGCACGGGGCAGACCGGAGTGGAGATGGAGGCGCTGACTTCAGCTTCGGTGGCGCTGCTAACCATATATGACATGTGCAAATCGGCCGACAAAACCATGGTTATAGAAAGTGTCACCCTTCTTGATAAAACAAAAAGCGATTTATAGGTATCATATACCGGGGGGTTTTTCCGGCCAGAAATCTGCGCGCCAACGGGCCGCACCCGGATATTGGATATGCAGACATCGCCGGAAAGGGAAAATGTCAGACTATTGCTTCCGGAAAATAGATAAATTAATAAAGAAATGGAAAGAACAGATCTGAGCATAGTTTCAGTCAATATTTCAGAAAAAAAGGGTACTGTAAAATCGCCGGTAGAGATTATTGAACTGGAGGAGACCGGTATCAGGGGAGATGCACATGCCGGCCGCTGGCACAGGCAGGTCAGCCTGCTGGGTGAGGAGAGCATAAAAAGATTCTCATCACATGCCGGACGGATGCCGTCATACGGGGAATTTGCGGAGAATATAACGACACGCGGACTTGAACTGGCGGGTACCCTGCCGCTGGACCGGCTGGCTTCCGGAGATGTTGAACTGGAGATCACCCAGATAGGAAAAAAATGCCACGGCTCAACCTGTGCCATCTTCCAGGAGGTGGGGGATTGCGTTATGCCTAAAGAAGGGATATTTGCCCGCGTAATTAAGGGCGGACGGCTGAAGGCCGGCGACAGAATGGAATATCATCCGCGGAAATTCCGTTGCCTGGTAATCACACTCAGCGACAGGGCAAGCAGGGGCGAATATCAGGATAAAAGCGGTCCGGCCGTTATCCGTTTAATAGAGGATCATTTCAAAGTCAGGGGAAGGGGTATTAGCACCAAGGCTATTGTTATGCCTGATGAACGGGGCCGGCTGCATGAGAAAATGGAAGAAGCCCGGGAAGAAAAATATGATTTTGTTATAACCACCGGGGGGACAGGCATCGGAAGACGGGATATAACTCCTGAGGTGGTGAGGCCGCTGCTTGACAAGGAGATACCCGGAATTATGGAGATGATACGGCTCAAGTACGGTGCAGAGAAACCCAATGCCCTGCTGAGCAGGGGAGTGGCCGGTGTCATGGGTTCTTCCCTTGTCTATACCCTGCCGGGAAGCGTAAGGGCGGTAAATGAATATATGAGCGAGATCCTCAAAACACTGGAGCATCTGGTCTATATGCTTCACGGGATCGACAGCCACTGACTCTCATCACGCAGCCGTGAAGAGTTGCCGCAGGAATTCAAACAAGTGAATCACCACCTGCTGACGGTGGATTTCAAAGTTTAATTAAAAATTATTTGTCATGCAAAGGGGAAAAGCACTGGAACTATTAAAGGAATATGTAAAAGATGAAAAAATGAGGATCCATTGCCTTTCATCGGAGGCTGTGCTTCGGGCACTTGCCCGGCGTCTTGGTGAGGACGAGGATAAATGGGGACTGGCGGGATTGCTTCATGATATTGATGTGGAGGTAACAAATGCTGATCCTCTGAGACACGGACTTGAAGCAGAAAGGATCCTTGACGGCTATGATCTTGATCCTGAAATAATTGATGCAATAATAATGCACAATGAAAAGGCTGCCGGCAAGGAGAGGACCACACGTTTTCAGCATGCGCTGGCTGCCGGCGAAACAATTACCGGTCTTGTTTACGCTACGGCACTTGTATATCCCGATAAAAAGATAGCTCCTGTCAAGCCGAAGTCGGTTGTCAAAAGAATGAAAGAAAAGGCATTTGCAGCTAAGGTAAACCGCGATCACATCAGGGAGTGTGAAAAGATCGGTATTCCCCTGCCCGAGTTTGCCGAATTATCGGTAAACGCCATGAAAGAGATAAGCGAAGAAATAGGATTGTAAATCGGTTAGTAATGATCTCTTGTACCGTGGGTGCACGGTAATGATCTGGCAGGACACTGCCAACCTCAACAGCAGACCACAGGGGCCCGGTTTCCGTGAATTTTGCGATCGGCAAATGGCTTCCCCCAATCGGAGTGCCGGCAAATAAACAGGGATAAAAACACTTTCCTTTGATGGTGGAGCGTCCGGTTTTAGCAAATTCTCTTATATATTCAGATCCTCAGGAATATTTTCCTTTTGTACAGATAATACAGCAGCAGCCAATGTATTGCAAGCACTCCGGCTACAACTACCCATCTGCCCCAGTATTCACCAAGCCAGCCGAGAAGGTATCCCGACGTATGTGAGAAGTTGGTCATGCGGGCAACCATGTAGATAGTTATGGAATTCAACCCGATAACCCTGAAAAATAAGGCAATGTTTCCCGAAATCACTCCGCTGGTCCACTTCTTCACATCGATGATAAAATAGAACAATGCCAGCAGCATCAGGCTGATCCCCCCGGTCAGCATACTGAACGATGTTGTCCATGCTACTTTAATCAACGGGTAGTAGGGACTGATCAGGATTGCTGCTACAATAAGGACAGCACCTGCAACACCAAGAGTTGCAGTTTTCCTCAGACTGGCAGGTGTACCATCACGAAGCAGGCTTCCTGCAAGACCGCCCATGAGGGCAAGGGGTATTGACGAAAATGTTTCAAGCGGACCCAGTGCATCCCATGTGCCTTCGCCATAGGCAAGTCTTCCGGGCACTAGTGCCCTGTCAAGCCAGGCATTGATGGTTTCTGAAGGAACCGCCAGGCCGGGTCCGAATCCCGGTCCGGATACGAACAGCTGAAGAACAGCAACAAGCACCATTATCCCGGCCAGCCACAGCAACCTTACCCTGAATGAGCCTGTATAGAGGAAGATGATTGCGGCAAACATGTACGACATGCCTATTTGACCAAGAACGCTCACATACCTGATGTTTGTAAGTTCGCCGCGCAAGGCACCATTGTATATTATTCCCAGCAAAACAAGAATGATCCCCCTTTTGACAATTTTTCGCAACAAAGGTGAACGGCCAACACCCTTTTCAAGCCTGGATCCCATTGCGTAAGGGATGGCAACACCGGTAATAAACATGAAAAGAGGGAAAATCAGGTCCCAGAACCTGAATCCATCCCATTCGACATGGGTCATCTGAACAGCCAGGGTATTAAGCCAGGGCCACCCGGTGGTTGCTGCAAGGGCAACAACCAGGCTGCCCCCGCCAATTATCCAGAACATATCGAAACCTCGAAGGACATCGAGTGACTGAAGACGCTCATGTTTGATCTTTTGCTCTATGGTGGTTTTTGACATGGTTTGATGTTGGTTTTTAATGCCGTATACTGCAGGTTATCGTTGAATAGGTTTTTTAAAAATTTCGATAATGATAATAAATTCCTGACATCTTTCAAAGGTCATACTGCTATTCCCATGCAATTCCCGGTTTTACCATCATATCCTTAGGGACCGGGAAATAACCTGCAGCCGGAAAAGACTGCCGGAATAAAATTGTGATGGTACAGGCAGGGGCCAGGTTTATGAATACACACGCATATATGTATTATATTATATTTTATATTGCGAGTGCATATCAGGTTAAAATAATTTTTTACCGGCGGACCGGTTTTGAACATTCTGCCTTATCTGTACAAGCCGACCTGCATGGTCCCAACAAGCAGATCATAACGGCCTCCCGGGGGACTTAAATAATATAAAGGGTTGTTTTCAATTATTACCTGTAAGTGCCGATTTGCATGGTCCCAACAAGCAGATCATAACGGCCTCCCGGGGGACGGTGATATACCGTTATGAAGTAATCATTATTTGTTTCATAAAAATTTCCTTCAAAAGGATAGGCGTCGGCAACTGATGCATCATCTTCAAGAAACACATAGTGGTAATTGTAGTATCCCTGTTTCAGAAGCATGGTCAGCTTATAAGCCTTGCTGCTAAAATCGTACTCCATTCTGTTCCAGTCATAGAAATTCCAGTCACTTAAAGCCCCCAGAACATAAACATTGCCATTATCATAAGGGACATCCCAGGGAATAGTAAAATGAACAAGCACATAATCTGCATCTACCGGGGGATTCCTCCCTTCCTCATTCCTTATCAGGAATCTACCGTTGATATCATGCTGGTAAAAGTACCGTGCATATTGTCTTGAACGGGAGGGATGAAGTAAAATGTTATACAGGTTCCCGTCAAAATCGATCGACCGGATAAATTCAGTTGTGTATCGCAGACTCTTCGTATCAAAATTACGGAATTCGTTTCCAGCCGGAAAAACCAGCACCTGATCATGTTCATATACTATTTCCCGGTTTCTGATATACATCGGTTTGATCCCGGTTACCGCCTTGTCCTGCCTGCCGTTCTGCATTACGGTAACAAAAAGCTCCGAATGGGGATCAATTATCTGAAGATCAGGATGTCTTATAGTGAAACTCAACTGCTGTGAAGCATCCTGATGCCTGGTAAGGCGCGGCCGGTGAACGTTGGCCATAATATGCACCCTTGTCTGCGCAACCATGAACCTTCTGGTCAATACTACATTGTTTTGGTCAAAATCCTTGTATACCTTGATTATATAATTTCCAGGAAGTTTTAGCCTGAAATCATTACCTGGCAGGGTAAGAGAGTAGTGAATGTAGGATTGAAAAGTATTGAATGATAATCTGTAGTTATCCAGAGGATTTTCGTAAAATCCATCCATATAATCGGACTGGAAAATCGAAGAACGTGTCCAATCTGCATTGCAATGTATAATGGTATACTGGTAGTTTTTTATATCCCCGTCCAGATCATCAAAGCTGAAAATCAATTCTTCGTTGCTGCCCAGTTCAATAACAGGATAGGACATTTCCCATCCTTTCACGTGCATCTGTACGGTTTTTATATTGTCACTGTAAACCTGATCGAAATAAACTTCCTGACCAGATCCCGGGATGCCTGAGGCCAGATTCAGGAAAATCAGTATGCAAAAAAACTTAAAGCAGGATTCAGCCATTTATGATCAAGTTATATGGTTTGGTATTTACTCCGGGGCACCAGATTCGTTTTGGAACCTGATTCCCGGTCACCAGGATGTTCATTAAAACATAATTATGTAAAAATACATAAATAATTTTATGTGGATTTATTATAAATGATATGCCTAAAAAAGTTAAATTTGCTTTTTTTAAAAAAATACCAAAAAGATAAAATGCCAAAGGTAATCAAGCTAAAAAGAGGCCTTAATATTCCTGTTAAGGGAAATGCAGAAAAAGTGCTGGAAAAGCCGAAATTGGCCAGGAACTTCGCTCTGAAACCCGGGAATTTTCATGGAATAAGACCCAAAATGATGGTTCGCACCGACGACCAGGTCAAGGCGGGAACCCCTTTGTTTTTTGATAAATACAAACCCGATGTTTTCTTCACCTCCCCGGTCAGCGGCAAGGTTGTCGCGGTCAACAGGGGTGAGCGCAGAAAGATACTGGAAGTTGTTATCAAAAGGGATGACCAGATAATCTATGAAGAATTTGAAAAAACAGACCCCCTTAATCTTGATAGGGAAGAGATTGTAATGAGACTGCTGAAAGCAGGTGTATGGCCCCTGATAAAACAACGGCCCTTTGGCATTATTCCTGATCCGCAGAGCAAGCCTCGTTCCATCTTCATTTCCGGCTTTGATACTTCCCCGCTGGCACCGGACTATGATTTTATAATGCAGGGATCAGCCGCCGAGTTTCAGGCAGGGATCAATGCCCTGGGGAAACTTACCGAAGGCAAAGTGCATTTGAATGTGAATGCAGACAAACCTGTTAACGATGTTTACACCAATACAAAAGGATTACAGCTGAATTATTTTTCAGGCCCCCATCCAGCCGGCAATCCGGGAGTACAGATCCATCATCTGGATCCCATCCACAAGAACGGTACCGTATGGCAAATCGGACCGCAGGATGCCCTGGTAATAGGGCGTCTTTTTTTGAATGGCATTGTTGATTTTATGCGGATAGTTGCGCTGACCGGACAGGAAGTGCTTAAGCCCCGTTATTTTAAAACAATGATGGGGGCATCCGTCAGCAATATCCTTAAGGACAATGTCAGGGAAGGCAATTTAAGATATATAAGCGGAAATCTTCTTACCGGAACAAAGATCCCGGCCAATGGTTTCATTGGATATTTTGATTCGCAGGTTACCGTTATCCCGGAAGGCGACCACCACCGCTTCATGGGCTGGGCCGATCCGGGATTTAAACGCTATAGCGCAACACGTACATTCATGTCGTCATTTCTTCCCGAACGAAAATATGAATTTGACACCAACTATAATGGTGGGCACAGGGCTTATGTGATGACCGGGGAATATGAAAGGGTGCTTCCAATGGATATCATACCCCAGCAGCTTGTGAAGGCAATCATCATACAGGATGTTGAAAGGATGGAAAACCTGGGGATTTACGAGGTAATTGAAGAAGACCTGGCTCTTTGCGAATATGTCTGTACATCCAAGACCGAAGTACAATCCATACTGAGAAGCGGTATTGAACTGCTTATTAAGGAAACAAGCTGAATGAATTTGAAAATTATTTGTTTAA
>SLGC01000076.1 GCA_007123885.1 Bacteroidales bacterium
AGTATTCTTATCTTTTTATCTTCCCTGCTGTAGGCATAATTTGAAATTATACCGGTGAATACGAAATATTTCGTTTCATCCATCGAAATATCATATTTTACGCTTACTTCTTTTTGAAGCATCAATACCCTGTCCGGGTTAAATTCACCACTGGAGAACTCAATCCGGTAGAGGTGCCGGTGAATAAACCATTCAGCCAGCATTGAAAGGCAGGGATCATGGTGTACTGACCAGACTTTAAGCGCACTCATTATATCATCGTCATCAAGCCTCGTGAAGTTTTTTAATATTTCAGCTGCCAGAGAAGTACCGGAAGATAATTCCCCGGCAGGATCGAAGAAACTGTTCTTGAGGAAAAAAAGCAATGAGGGCGGTGCAAATAATTTTTCGCCTGATAAAACAAGCTTTCTTGCTCTTTTAAGAACCATTGTAAGTAAATTCTCAGTTGCTACAACAGTTTTATGGAAGTAAACCTGCCAGTACATCAACCGTCTGGCTATCAGGAATTTTTCAATGGAATATATCCCCTTGGCCTCAACAACAAGCTGGTCATTGACTACATTAAGCATTTTAATGATCCTGTCCGATCCTATGACCCCTTCGGTTACACCGGTAAAAAAACTATCCCTTTTCAGATAATCCAGTCGGTCCATATCCAGTTGTCCCGATACCAGCTGATTCAGAAATTTCTTTTTATAATTGCCTGAAAAAATATCAATGGCAAGATCCAGCCTGCCTTCAAATTGCCTGTTAAGTTCTTTCATAAGAAAGCCGGACATCAATTCGTGGGGCAGGGTTGGAATTATTGAAGACTCGAGAGTATGGGAAAAAGGACCATGCCCGATATCATGAAGTAAAATTGCAGCAAGTGCTGCTCTCTCTTCCGGTGGATCGATAATATGTCCCTTTGAACGTATTACCCCTATGGCAAGCTGCATCAGGTGCATTGCCCCGAGGGCATGCTGAAATCTCGAATGGGTGGCTCCGGGATAAACAAAATGAGTAACACCAAGCTGTCTGATCCTTCTTAACCTTTGGACAAAAGGATGCGAGATCAGATCAAAGACCAGATCTGATGATATCGCGATAAATCCATGAACCGGGTCATTTATTATCTTTCTCTTATTTGTGCTATAATGGTTCAACAAGCGGACAATATCAGTCATTCCTGTAAAGCAGCTGTATAAATAAGGTGCCTGGAAGCTACTTTTATACATTCAATTGCTGCTGGCACTGGATCTTGCAGGTGCTACAATAGATAATAATTATAAAGATGCTGCGTTATATACCGGCAATGCGAATAATATTTAAGAAATCGTTGCGTTTTATTCCCGTGACAAATAAACTATGATCAAATTAGTTTTGAAGAAACAAAAATAACGAAGTTTTACAATTATTTAAACTAATTGGCAAATGTACATGAAATTTTTTCAGCCGAAATTACACACGTACGGATGAAAAAATTTTATGGGAAAGCGAAGCGGTTCCTCCTGTCAGTCAAAATTTTGTAACTTCTTCACGAAATTTTGACTCTTGCTTTTACAGGAGAAATGGACTAATTTTCAAAATCATATTTTTGCGTTTCTAAGTATTATTTTGTACTTTTGCACGTTGTATGTTGAGTAATTTTTGATGTAGGGGACTGTAGTCCCCTATTTTAATAGAAGGAGTTAAATGATAAACAAGGATACTGTAACCCGGCTTGTCAGGCATCAAATCCAGGGTACCGACCTGTTTATAGTTGATATAAATGTTTCTCATTCGAACAATATTCAAATACTGGTAGACAGCGATAAGGGGGTAAGTGTTCAGGAGTGCATGGATCTTAGCAGGGCAGTGGAACGAGATCTTGACAGGGAGGAAGATGATTTTCAACTGGAAGTATCTTCTCCGGGGCTTTCCGAACCGCTGAAGGTCCTGCCTCAATATCTGAAGAATATTGGACGTGAGGTGGAAGTATTAACAAAGGAAGGAATAAAGCATCAGGGCAGGTTAAAGCAGGTAAGTGATAAAGGGCTGGCAATTGAAGAGAAAGTAAAAATTAAAGGTGAAAAGAAACGCCCGGAAATAAAGGTTATCGAAAGGGAATTTGATTTTGACCATATCCTGTCCACCAAATTAGTAATATCATTTAAATAAAGAAGGAAAAGTCATTTAAGATGGAAAATTTAAATCTAACAGAACCTTTTTCTGAATTCAAGGAGCTAAAAAGCATCGACCGGGCAACCATGATGAGTGTACTGGAGGATGTTTTCAGAAGCATGCTGATCAAATATTTCGGAACCGATGAAAATTTTGATATCATTATCAATATTGATAAAGGTGATTTCGAGATATGGAGAAACAGGGAAGTTGTGGAAAATGATGAGATTGAGGATCCCAATATGCAGATAACGCTATCTGAAGCACGGAAAATAGATCCTGATTACGAGGTTGGTGAAGAGGTAACAGATGAAGTCAAGCTTGCGGATTTTGGCCGGAGGGCAATTCTTGCATTAAGGCAAAACCTCACTTCCAGGATAATGGAACTTGAAAAGAATAACGTGTACCTTAAGTACAAGGACAGGATAGGAGAAATTGTTACAGGTGATGTCTACCAGGTATGGAAACGTGAGATCCTTATACTTGATGATGAAGGAAATGAACTGATACTTCCCAGGACAGAACAGATTCCCACTGATTATTTCAGGAAAGGCGATACAATAAGGGCAGTTGTTATTCGGGTGGAAATGAAAAATAACATACCCCTTATAATTCTTTCCAGAACATCGCCCGTTTTCCTGGAAAGGCTTTTTGAACTTGAAGTTCCGGAAATCTATGACGGACTAATTACCATAAAGAAAATAGTCAGGGTTCCAGGCGAAAGGGCAAAAATCGCAGTTGAATCATATGATGACCGCATAGATCCGGTTGGGGCCTGTGTTGGAATGAAGGGATCACGTATACATGGGATTGTGCGGGAACTCAAAAATGAGAATATAGATGTTATTAATTATACGACAAACACACAGCTGTATATAGCAAGGTCATTAAGTCCTGCCAAAATAAGCTCCATCAAAATAATTGAGGAAGAAAAAAGGGCAGAAGTTTTCCTCAAACCAAATGAAGTTTCACTTGCAATTGGCAAGGGAGGTTTAAATATCAAACTGGCAGGCCAGCTCACAGGTTATGAAATAGATGTCTTCCGTGATACAGAAGGCGAAGAAGAAGAAGATGTCAATATTGATGAATTCAGCGATGAAATCGAAAGCTGGATCATTGATGAGCTAAAGGCAGTTGGTTGCGATACAGCCAAAAGCGTCCTGGAACTTTCGGTCGAGGATCTTGTAAAAAGAACTGATTTGGAAGAGGAAACAATTAAAGAAGTAATGCGGGTACTTAAAGCTGAATTTGAATAATTTTTAAAACCATCCTTTTCAGGGATTTCAAAAAACAGAGATTTATTAATATGTCAGAAGTCATTACAACAAAAAGACTTAGTAAAGTAGCAAGAGAATTCAATCTTGGGATAAGCACAATTGTGGATTATCTCAGGAAAAAGGGACATGATATTAATCCAAATCCAAATACAAAAGTTTCAGAAGAGCAGTATATTCTTCTTCTTAAGGAATATAGTTCTGAAATCAGTGTAAAAAGGGAATCTGAAAAGATAAGCCTGAGGATTGCCCGCGAAAAGAAAGACAGTGTTTCACTTGAAGATGACAGAGTTAAGTCGCCGGTTAAAGATGAACCGGAAATTCCTGATGCAGAAGACGAAGTTCTTATAAAGGGTGCCGGTCCCGGGAAACCGGCAAAAACCAAGATTTCAAAACCCGTCAAACCTGATAAGGTTGAAGATAAAAAGGATGAAGATAAAAAGGTTGAAGATAAAAAGGATGAAGAAAAACCTTCTGTGATACCTTCTTCTGAAGTTGAATCCGCTGCTGGAGAACCAAAAGAAAAGGAAACAGCCGGTGTGGCAAAATCCGGCTTAAAAATTATCGGAACTATTGATCTGGATGCCCTGGGTAAACCCGCCAAAACCGAAAAAGAAAAAGAAGCAAGAGAAAAAGAGGATAAAAAAATATCTTCTGAAGTAATTCAGGAAAAACCTGAAGCAGAAAAACCGGCGGCGGAGGCAGAAAAGCCTGTTGGAAAACCGGTTGAAAAACCTGAAGCGGAAAAGCCTGTTGAAAAACCGGTTGAAAAATCAGAAGCAGAAAAACAGCCTGCTGAGAAACCGGAAGAAAAA
>SLGC01000197.1 GCA_007123885.1 Bacteroidales bacterium
AAGGCTTATGGAAGGTGCAGGTGTGTTTCTTCTCTGTGGTGCCATGGCAGTGAATTTTAATTGAGTTTGAATTCTTATTTTATTTTTTCCCAGTCTGAACCGCCATATGCAGGAAACACGGGTATAAGATAATCTGACTGATCATTCAACTGGTCCTTAAGCTTTATTATAAACTGGTCAAGTAAAGCAGAGTATTCATAATAAACGATTTTCTCATGCCAATTTTCGCCTGACAAACCGGGTATTGGACGGCTGCCGGTAAAAACGGCATCCATCAGAAGCTCACCATCCCAATCCCGGTAAATTCTGAATCTGAAATTATCATCTTCAGCATCAACAAGTTCGATCCAGGTTCCGCCATCTCTGTCGCCGAACCACTTTGCTGAATCGGGAACTCCGGCAGGCTTTTCGGGTGGATTCCACGATGATGAAAAAAACCATTTGGCAAGGATGACAATCCCGATGCCCAGGATCAATACGATAGCTACAATTATTGGTTTTCTCTCCATAATTCATAGATTACTTAATTGTTCCACCAGTCGGTGACTCTTTCGACTGCTCTTTCAGTAATGCTTCTGGTTGGAGTTACAGTGGTTCCTTCCTGCCGGGAGTAATCAACCTTATCAAACTGTTTTCTGAATTCGGAAGCTATGTTTGTCGGCGTATTTAAATATGTGTTAACATCTACGTCAGGGTCCTGATTTATCACATCTCTGGCAAATGTGCCGCAGTTTCTTCTAAGCAGGCTATATGGATCCCTGTCGGGATCATATTGAGGATTTCCTGCTGTGCTTTCTCTCAGCATTTGCTCTGCATAGTCATTCATTAGATCAAAATCATCGCTTTCGATATAGGCTCCCTCTATTCTTCCTCCCTGCCCTGAAGCCCTGGATATCTGCTGCAATACCAGGTTCAGGGACCTTTCGGTAGGCCTTCCGTCAGAACCGATGGTAACATTCGACACCCGCTGGTTCCTTACCCTTCCTCTTGTTCCATCGGTTGTGGCATATCTGCCGTACTCATAGTACCTCGTATAGCCAGTCTCATTGTCTATCAGCAATACCCCTGCATGACCAAGCTGTCTTCTGCCGAGGCGTGTTTCGGTATCAACCATGTAGTCGGGGAAAACAATAAGTATTGCATCCTCCCCGTCAGGATCTATATAGCTAATCGGGTTATTTGCACAATACGCATATGCAGTGACAGAAAGCAATTCATCCGGGGACTGCCTTCCTGGTTTATCTGTATCGGTTCGCACAGATTTAGAATAATGCTCTATACCTGTCCCGGCTGCATCGCCTCCATGGGTTTCTGCACCGGATCCGAAACTGAAAGAATAATTATCAAACCCGGACACCGGATCTTCAGGAAAAATGTTAACAGGATCAGGACTCAGCCATCGTCCAAGCCAGGGCATATAATACCTCGCTGTATGATAGTTTAGTCCGCTCTCTTCATCTCTCTCCATGCCTGTAAAACGATAGCGTTTTGCGGCTGCTCTTATTGCTGAATTATTAGCCTGCCAGGCAGTGGTGCCAAAAGGATGATATTCTTCATAGCTTATAACTGAAGCATTCTCATCAAGTTCGATTGAGGCAGACCCAAGGTGGTTATGGTGCTGATACCTCACCAGATGTTTGGAGGTTCCGTCATCTATATCATTTCTCATCTCAACAATAACATACCGGTGGCCCTGATCCGATAAACTTAAAGATACTCGTTCAAGACCTCCGTTCGGATCGCTGTATTTCCTGTAAAGCTCGAAACCGGCAATATATATGCGTTCTTCCTTTTTAGTTGGTGTATGGCCGGCAGAACCCATATTGTCGGTAATTTTACGAATCCGATTTCCCTGTTCATCATACTGGTACCAGGTTGTTTCGGGTGTGCCCCCGTTAGTGAGTTTTTGCCGCACGGTCGAAACCAGTTGATCCCTGAAGTTCCATTTTATTTCCTCAAGATGGGACATGCCTTTGATAAATCCATGGGTGGCATTATGCTGGATATTATAATCATGGCTGCCAACAGTTGACAATATTAACCGGTTGGTTGTATTCTCATAGGAGTAGTTTCTGGTCCATGAGTTATTGGACGCACTGTGCTTTGTTTCCAGAATATTCCCCACGGAATCGTAACTATATAATTGAGTATAATTTCTTACCTGCATGGGGTCGCCGGCGGATTTCTGCTTTATATACTGAGAATCGTTCCAGTTGTCATTTGCCGGGTGACTGAATGCTGTGTCGTTTTCCCTCCCGCTCGCTTTTGCCAGGCGGTAAAGAGCATCATAGGTATATTCTGCCAATCCTGAGATCTTCTGATTATTGAAGAACGCGACAGGGACATTTTTATCCTCTATATGTGTAATGTTTCCGGCCGGATCAAAGGTATAGCGCCAGTCGGTGATGGGGTCGCCATTGTGCCGCAAAGTCTCCAGCCGGTTAAGCCTGAATGTTTCGCTGTCGTAGTGGTACCGTTTGATAACATCATTGCCGTATATGATTCTGTTACGCTGCCTTTTTTCGTTATATTTAATCTCTTTGATATATGTAATATCAGAAGATGCGCCCGGATGCCTGACCTTCTTACTTTTAAGCAGGCCCGCTTCATTGTAGGACGGAACAACAATGCTGTTGTCAGGCGTGACCTGTAACTTAATTCGTCCCAAAGCATCTGTTTCAGTGTGAAGTATGTATTCTTCAGCCTCGAGTTCGGCATCGGGGTTTGAGCCAGACCAATTTGCTGTTTCTCTGTACTTTATGAACAGCCGTCTTTTTGTATCCAGGGGAAGACCTTTAAAGTCATACTCAGGGGTATGAACAAGTACGCCGCTATCATATTGCTTAACCGGTCTTCCAAACACATTCTTGTTTTTTAGATCTGTCTCATTGCTTCTGCCCGGCAAAAGCAGCTGTTCTCCCCAGATTATTTTCCGGTAAATATGATTCAGGGGAACTGGTCCGTCCCCTCCGTTTACCCTGCTCTGCAAAGATCTTTGAAGCACATCGAGGGTATGCCGGAACTCATGTCCCCTGTCATCCATTGTCCATAACGGGTTGCCGGAAACATTCAGCAGCATCCATCTCTTCCCCGAATCAATGCTCTCCTGATAGACAATATTTCCCAGCATGTCATATTTGTATTGCATTGTCAGGTTGCCACGGGCATCGGTTACGCTTCGCAGATTGCCCTCAGTGTCAATAGATGCTATCGTATTGTAAAACTCACTGATGCCAGTATCAATGCCTTTGTTATGCTTAACTGACAATACGGGCCGACCCATTGTATTGAGGTGATGTATGTCTGGCGTATCTGCATATTTTGCAGCTTTATGTGCGGCAGTCTCTTCCCTGGCAGGATCTTTATCCGCTGCTATCAGCCGGGCATCTATCAATCTGTTTACCCTCACATTATACCAGTCCGATTCGAGAACAGTGTCGCCGGTATCATATTCAGACTTAATCCATGATTCATACTCTGTCTTTGTAAAAGTGCCGTCAGGCATTTCCTTCTTAATGAGCCTGTCCAGTGAATCATAAGAAAAAATTGTGTAAACCCCGCCCTCTGATATCTCTTGCTGATCCTCATACCCGGGTGAGACCGAAATATAAGGCTCAAATTGTTTTACCGGATTGCCTTTGCTGTCATAGATAATCCTTGCCGAACACCTCCATCTCAACTGCCTGGGATTCATTGCTGCCGTGTCTATTTCAACAATAGTATAGGAATTGTCCGGTGCCAGATTTGCCACCAGTGCCTTCCCGGGCTCGGCCTGATCTTTTTTCATTATGACCTGTCCTGAGCCGTTGGAATATTCAAAAATCAGCTGAACATCAGAGTCGTTATTTTGCTGAAAATGTTCTTCGCGTGATATTACAGCCACAACCGGAGGTTTGCCTTTTTTGCGCCAGGATTCCACATCATAGACAAACCTTTTGGTGGAACGTTGCAAAAGATCCTTGGCCATAGAGGTAAGCAACACCGAATCATGCTTATCGAAAAACCCGTTTATCAAGGTCGCTTCAGCCGGCGTTGCATATTCGTCCAATCCATTCAAATCATCAGCCTCAGTTCCTTTCCCCGAAAGGGCAACAGCTTTGACAAGGCCAAGCTCATCTGAAATAACAGATGACAAGTTGCTGTTTATGTCGCTCGTTACGGCAGGCGTGAGCGTTCTGAAGTTGAACCGGACTACACCGGTTCGGTTACCAAAAGCATCAA
>SLGC01000260.1 GCA_007123885.1 Bacteroidales bacterium
ATCGTATGCCTCGTCCCAGCTTATCCTTTCAAATTTCCCCTCCCCCCTTTTGCCGGTCCGCTTCATGGGGTATTTGAGCCTGTCGGGATGGTACTGGCGGCGCCGGTATGAACGGCCCCTGATGCAGGCCCTGAGCTGGGGGTCGGCAAGCGTATCGCCGGGCCGGTCGTCGGTCTCAATCCTGATAATCTTCTCTTCCTTAACATGGAGGGTAAGGACGCACCTTCCGCCGCAATTATGTGCCGGGCAGCCAGTACGTATGATCCTGACCCCATTGACCTCATCAACCCGTATAAGGGTATGCCTCTCTATTTCCCTGATGCATCCCGCCAGCGGTCCCCCAACCACCAGTCCCCCGCCCAGCAACGCCCCGGCTTTCAGGAAGCATCGCCGGTCTACCGTATTCCTGTTTTCTTTGTTGCGTTTTTTATCCACTTTGTTCTCATTTTGCTGGCATGCTCAGGGACTTTAAGTATGCTGTTCCTCACTTGCTTTATTATTTCTTTTACCTTACCGGGGAACGGAAGGTTTAAACTTGTTGATGATTTTTTATATTCCTGGTTAATATCAGGTTTTCCGGATGTAATCGCATTATATCAATAAAATAGTTCCGCTAAAGTACAAAACAGGTTATTAATACTATCTGAAAATGATCATATTTTTGTTACCTTATCATCTTCAGTGAAATTATCTTAAATTGCTAACAATATTTGTAAAACCTAACTATGAAACAGGATCGCAGAAACTTTTTAAAAACAACCACCATTTCGGGCCTGGGCATGATTGGTGCAGGTATATACGGTTGTGGCCGGGGTTCCGGCGGACCCGGGCACCATTCTCATCGCCAAAGCTTTAACATGCATGGATATGCAGCGCCAAAACTCAATGTGGTACGGATTGGCATAATAGGGCTTGGTAACAGGGGAAGTGGAACAGTCAGGAGATTGGCCGGCATTGAGGGAGTTGAAATAAGGGCTTTATGCGACATCAGGCCGGACAGGGTCAGCAGCGCCGCCGGGTCTATAGCCCGGCTGGGACATATACCCGACTCATATTCAGGCGGGGAGAATGAATGGAAAAAAATGTGCGAACGGCACGATATTGATCTTGTCGCAATAATCACCCCGTGGGACACTCATACGCCAATGAGTGTATTTGCTATGGAACATGATAAACATGCCTATGTCGAACTCCCGGCAGCAACTACCGTTGAAGATTGCTGGAAGCTGGTTGAGACTTCGGAAAGAACACGAAAACATTGTATCCAGGAATCAGGAAACTGTCACGAAGGGATAAGGGCGGTAGTTTTGAATATGGTCAGAAAAGGTTTTTTCGGAAAGGTTGTCCACGCAGAAGGAGGTTATATACACTACCTGCTTGAAAGCAATTTCTTCAATTATGACCGGCATATGGATAATGTGATGTGGCGGATAATGGAAAATGTTGACACACATGGAAACCTTTATCCGCAACACGGACTTGTTCCTCTTATGCAAATGCTTGATATCAACTATGGTGACAGGATGGATTATATGGTATCGGTTTCGGGAAGTGATTTCTCCATGAATGCCATGGCCCGGCAGCTTGCTGATGAAAATGACTACTGGAAGCCCTACGCAGCCAAAAATTACCGCGGGAATATGAATGTATCCACTATACGGACTGTGAAGGGCCGTACAATAGTTCTTCAACACGATATTTCAACACCCCGGCCAAGGGGGGGAATGCTTCTGAGTGGCACCAGGGGTATTTACAAATCTCATCCCAACCGGTTTGCCCTCGGTCATGAGGGGTGGATGCCGGATGAAAAAACAAGATCGCTTATTGAAGAATATACACCGGAGTTATCCAGGATATTTGGTGAAAAGGTAAAGCAATCACTGAATTTTGAACCAACAACTCATTCATATTCAAGGGTTTCAGCTTTCGACTGGCGCATGATAGACTGCCTGCGTAACGGATTACCCGTTGAAATGAATGTATATGAAGCCGTGGCTTCAAGTTCTGTAATCCCATTGAGCATCCGGTCGGTCAAAAACAGGTCCTGTTCTGTTGATATACCTGATTTCACTTCCGGTACATGGAAAACCAACAAACGGGCCATGGATGTTGAACTTCAAAGTGGCGGAGGTAATACTGCACTTCTTTGATCAGTTATGCAATATCCGGGAGTGGAATTTGGTCGGGAATGTTGCTCATGGACTCTTTTAATAATTCATCAGTTGACTTGGTTTAAAATACCTTTATTCAGTTTTTGAAGTCAATTTCAACTTCCCATAATAATCAGGAGCACACCGAGAAGAATACCCACCAGAACAAGTGATTTCCTGGTTAAGTTTATTTCCCTGAAAAGGAAGGCACCTGCTGTAAAAGCAATCACTACGCTACTTCTACGGAGCACTGCAAGAATAGAGATGAGGGAATCATCAAATGAAAGTGCATAAAAATATGAGTAATCAGACAGGGTAAGGGTTATTCCGATCAAAGGAATAGCGGGTTTCCAGAAGAAAGGAATGTTTTTGTTCCTGTTCTGGTACCATACAATTACAGCGGGAACCAGCAATACCGGAATGAGATATATTGAAAACCATGCCTGAACAGACATACGTTCGATATTGTTTATGAGGAATTTGTCATACAGTCCGCTTCCTGCACCGGTAATAGTAGCCAGAAAAATAAACAGTACCCATTTGTTCTTTTGAAAATTTATCCCTTCCTTTTGGCCGGCAAGAGAGAAAAGGTAATAGGATACTATAGTTATGGTGATGCCAAGCCATTGCAGGAGGGTAAGTCTTTCACCAAAAATTATCAATGCTCCCACCAGTGTCCACAGGGGACTGGATGCCCGGATCGGAGTTACGATCGTTATAGGAAGATGTCTTAATGCAAAATAGGAGAGTACCCATGAAGTCCCTACAAGAATTGATTTAAGGAATATCAGCAGATGTTCGTAGCCAGATACAGGATGCACGTACCATAAAGCTTCTGACTGTTCAGGTCCGGCGCCAGAAGAAATAATTATCAACGGGAGAAATATCATTGCGCTGGTAAGGCTGGACAGGAAAAGCACCGGCATAACCAGGTTATTCTCAAGAGCAGATTTCTTTAACAGGTCGTAAAAGCCCAGGAAAAATGCTGAAACGATTCCGAGAAACACCCACATGGGAAATTGTTTTAAAACTTTTATCTTTTCTGCATCAGGATCATAGATGCTTCTTCAACTCCTAAGTTGGCACTGTAAATTTAGCTTTACAGAACAGGTTACACAATAATACCATTAGAATTTTATTCAACCCAAAAACTATTCAGATTCTGGCAGTGAAATATCCGTCATAAAGTTTTTCTTCCGGTATTATTACAGGCAAATATGACCATAAGGGATCGGAATTATAAACCTTCACCGGCATTCAAAATGAATTAAGCTGTACCATCTTTTTTTGTCGGTGTAAACCTCTTTTAGGCTCAATCCGGAAAGTCTTGAAATTTCGTCCGGAACTCCGGAAGTGTACTTGCGGGAATTTTCGGTATGAATCGTCTCTCCCTTTTCTATCCGGAGAGGGTACCTGAAATAGGGAGATCGAATAATCATTTCTGTGGAAGCTCTAAGGTGCATCTCTATCCTGCTTTCTGCCGTGTTAAAAAATGCCAGGTGATCAAACAGACCGGGATCGAAGTCGGTTTTGGCATAAAGGTTTACCACATTCAGTATGTTCCTGTTAAAAGCAGCGGTAATACCCAGTGTATCGTTATAGGCATCTTCCAGTACCCTGATATCTTTTACCATATCCAGTCCCAGCAGGAGTTGATCACCTTTTTTCATAATACTCCTGATATCCAAAAGGAATCGTGATGTATGTTCCGTATCCAGATTGCCCATGGTACTGCCCAGGAAGCATATCAGCTTCTGTCTGTTGCCGGGAATATCGTTCAGGTGCTTCAGGAAATCGGCAAGCATTCCGTGAATTTTAATTTCCGGGTATTTTCCGGAAAGGATTTCGGCCGACTTAAGGAGGGCTGACCGGCTTACATCCACGGGAATATAGCCAATATCATGTCTTCTGCCGGAAGATATCACTTCAAATATGATCGATATCTTGGAGCAGTCTCCGCTTCCAAGTTCTACAATATCAAGTGGTGAAAGGTTACCAGCTATTGCAGGGGCATTTTCCTTCAATATCTCCTTTTCGGTCCGTGTCAGGTAATACTCCGGTAACTGTGTGATCTTTTCAAAAAGAAGGGATCCAGCATCGTCGTAGAAAAAGCGGCTTGGTATATACCGCGGTGAAGAAAATATCCCGCTGATTATTTCTGTAATTGTCTCCTTACCGCTGAGTTGAGGGAGGCAATCGCTTAAAATGATCCCGTTTTCGGCTATAATTGTCGCACCTCTATTATTCATAAGAATCAGTCTGGTTGCCGGATCGATTGCGGCGGCAAATTTTTTAAACTTAAAATGATTGTGGTTACTTCTGATTTTCAGAGACCTCCCGGGGTATGCCTTTTTCAATGGGGTTGACCGGATCGCTGCTCCATTCAAACCAACCCCCGTCATATACTGAAACCCTTGGCCATCCCATAAGCCAGGCATTGAACCATGCCTCACTGCCACGCCAGCCGGTGCCGCAATAAAAGGCAAGATGCTTATCGGGAGTAATTCCGTTACTGACCCATATATCCGATATTTCATGAAACTCCCTTGTGGTGTGATCAAAGTTGCGGTAATTCTCCATGTGATAAGCATCTGAGCCACAATCGGCAAAAATTGCGCCCGGGATCCTCCCCTTTTGCTCTATGTAATTGTAGCCGCTTACCTGTCCGGCATATTCGGGCAGGGAGCGCACACATACCAGCTCACTGCCAGCCGATGCAAGCATTTCTTTTGCCCGGGGGGTGTCGACCACCAGTTCCGGACGCCCCGGAATTTCAGCACCAAATTCCCTGGCAGCTTGTTTTGGTTCGTCAGTGTAGGATACCTGGTATCCTGCATCGGACCATGACTGAAAACCTCCATTCAGCACCCTTACGTCCTTTACCCCTGCATACATCATAATAAAAGCACATCGTATTGCCCCGATGTCGCCGGCAGCGCTTCCCGGGAAGGGGTCATTATTATCGGGATGCATGAACTTGCCATACATGACCACTGTTGTTCCGGCTGTTATACCATGTTTTTCAAGTGCTCTCCTGATCTCACCGGGTGAATACCTGTTCCAGGTCTCAGGCGATTCAAGTTCAAGGGTATCCATATCAATTGCCCCGGGAATGTGTCCCGTAAGATAGGCTTCGCGGTTACGGTAGTGGGCATGGATAATAACGAACCTGTTATTATTGTACAGCGGGGGAGAGCCTCCTGAGATAAGGGACTTAACCCAGCCGGCTGAAACCAGTTGATTGTACCTTTCCAGTTTCTGCATCGGCAGGGAGGGATCGGCAGCCCATTCATCGGTAAAATGATAATAAACACTGACTCTGCTATAACCTGATTTCAGAAACCGGGTGGCAACGATATCTGTTTCCTCCCTGTTGTATCCGTAAACAATAATCTCATCTCCGGGAAGGACCTCCTTGCGCTTAACCATCTCGATCCAGTCAATGTAATTTGTCCACTTGTAAGGCAGGCTTCTGGCCGATTTAATATGACCTCCGCGGATTTCGTTATTTAACTGCCAACCGTTATAGGCATCAGGAGGGCGGATATCGATAATTTTTTTTGCCGGTTCATCAATTATTTTTATTAGTTCATCAGTGGCAATTTCCCTTACTCTGGCTTTCACTTTTTGATTTTTTATTTTTAAACCTTAGCTCTCTCTTTTTCTATCATCGGCTTTCCTGCCAAAGATTTAAAAAAACCGTATCAGCAGACTTCAAGAACAGATCATAAGCCGGAAGTTTGGCTTATGTTCCTGGATGATTGCATCTATCTATATTAAAGATAACCAATCATTCTAAATTCACCAAGTAAATTTTATTGCGGGAAATACGGCAGGCTCAGTTTGGGGAACTCCAGGATGGCGGCCCCCGAAACTTCGATGCTACTCAATAGCAGAGGCTGACCAAAACGGCCAGCCTCTGTAAAGTCACTAAATCTAAACTTAAACCTGTAATTATTATTTTACTTCTTCAAAATCGACATCGGTCACATCGCCTTCATCATCATCCTTTTTTCCGGACTTTGATTTATCAGATCCTTCCTGCTGGGGACCTTCCTGTCCGCCGGCCTGAGCCTGACTTGCCCTGTACATTTCCTCCGATGCAGTTTGCCATACCGAATTAAGTTCGGCTGTAGCCTTGTCAACAGCATCCAAATCCTGATTTTTGTGCGCCTCCTTAAGTTTGCCAAGCGCTTCCTCAATAGGTGCCTTTTTATCTGCCGGCAGCTTATCGCCAAACTCCTTCAGCTGCTTTTCAGTCTGGAATATCAGGCTGTCGGCTGCATTCATTTTATCGGTCCTTTCCTTGATCTTCTGGTCTTCTTCAGCATGCACCTTTGCTTCCTCACGCATACGTTTTATCTCTTCTTCATTCAGACCCGAGGAAGCCTCTATCCTTATACTTTGCTGCTTACCTGTACCTTTGTCTCTTGCAGAAACATTAAGAATGCCGTTGGCATCAATATCGAAGGTAACCTCTATCTGAGGAACTCCTCTTGGTGCCGGCGGGATTCCGTCAAGGTGGAACCTTCCTATGGTTTTATTACCCGATGCCACAGGCCTTTCACCCTGAAGTACGTGGATCTCGACAGAGGGCTGGTTATCGGCTGCAGTGGTAAATGTTTCGGTTTTTTTTGTGGGAATTGTAGTATTGGACTCAATTAGCCGGGTCATAACGCCACCCATGGTTTCTATCCCAAGTGACAGGGGAGTTACATCCAAAAGCAGTACATCCTTTACCTCGCCGGTAAGTACACCTCCCTGGATGGCAGCACCTATGGCCACTACTTCATCAGGATTTACACCCTTCGAGGGGGTTTTCCCGAAAAACTGCTCAACTACTTTCTGGATTGCAGGAATACGGGTTGAGCCTCCCACCAAAATCACCTCATTTATATCCGATGAAGATAAACCACTATCCTTCAAAGCCTTCTTGCAAGGTTCAATGGTAGCCTGAATAAGTTCATCACTAAGCTTTTCAAAATGTGCCCTGGTCAGGGTTTTGACAAGGTGTTTCGGAATACCGTCGACAGGCATTATGTATGGAAGATTGATCTCCGTACTTGTTGAACTTGAGAGTTCTATTTTGGCTTTTTCTGCGGCTTCTTTCAACCTCTGCAATGCCATGGGATCTCTTTTAAGATCAATACCTTCATCCTTTTTAAACTCTTCCGCCAGCCAGTCAATTATAACCTGGTCGAAATCGTCACCTCCCAGGTGTGTGTCACCATTGGTTGATTTAACTTCAAATACGCCATCGCCCAGTTCAAGTATCGAAATATCAAACGTTCCTCCGCCAAGATCATAAACAGCTATTTTGAGATCCTGGGTCTTTTTGTCAAGTCCGTATGCCAGGGCGGCTGCAGTTGGTTCATTTATGATACGCTTAACATTAAGTCCGGCAATCTCTCCGGCCTCCTTGGTAGCCTGCCTTTGCGAATCACTAAAATATGCAGGCACTGTGATCACTGCGTCATGCACCTCCTGGCCAAGGTAATCCTCTGCCGTTTTCTTCATTTTCTGAAGAACCATGGCCGATATTTCCTGAGGTGAATATTTTCTGTCACCTATCTCTATTCGTGGAGTATTATTGTCTCCCCTGACAATTTTATATGAGACCCTTTCAATCTCTTTTGATATTTTCTCATATGGCTCTCCCATCAGCCTTTTAATTGAAGCAACAGTCCTCTGGGGATTGGTAATTGCCTGCCGTTTGGCCGGATCACCAACTTTTCGCTCTCCATTTTCAATAAAGGCAACCATGGAAGGAGTGGTTCTTTTACCTTCACTGTTGGGGATCACAACAGGTTCATTAGCCTCCATAACAGATACGCAACTGTTAGTCGTACCTAAGTCTATTCCAATTATTTTACCCATGATTTAATTTCGGTTTTGTATTCAATTTTATGCAATAACATCTTTTCAATGATTGTGCCATACATATTAATATGTCATCATTATGCTATAATGACATATCTGCACTGTCCGAAGAAATAACAGGCATGTGACAAAAAGACATAATGACAGTATAATATTTCAATACATATTCAGGAGATATATAAGGCTTCTCAATGAAATTATATACTTTTATATGCTTTTTCCTGTTGTGATTTATTTAAAATTCTTGTACGTTTACCAGAGTAAAACTCTTATTATCATGTCAGAAAACAGAAAGCCCAAAGTAAAAAAAGTAACCACTCATGTGTTGCAGGAGATGAAGCTTCATGGTATTAAAATTGCCATGATAACAGCTTATGATTATTCAATGGCCCGGATCATCGACGCAACCGATATTGATATTGTGCTGGTTGGCGATTCTGCTTCAAATGTAATGGCAGGGAACGAATCCACACTTCCCATCACCCTTGACCAGATGATTTATCATGCATCGTCGGTTGTCAAGGCGATAAACAGGGCACTGGTGGTTGTTGACATGCCCTTTGGAACCTACCAGGGAAATTCAAAGAATGCTCTTTGCTCTGCTATAAGAATTATGAAAGAGACCGGAGCACATGCCGTCAAAATGGAAGGAGGCGTTGAGATCCTGGAATCTGTAGGACGCATCCTTTCGGCCGGCATACCAATAATGGGCCATCTGGGATTAATGCCGCAGTCGATCCACAAGTACGGTACATATGTAGTAAGGGCAACCGAAGATGAAGAGGCTGAAAAGCTATTAAAAGATGCCAGTCTGCTGGAAGAGGCAGGCTGTTTTTCCATTGTACTTGAAAAGATCCCTGCAAAACTGGCGGCCCGTGTCGCCGCTGCTGTCAGAATACCGGTCATAGGGATAGGTGCAGGACTGCATGTTGACGGGCAGGTACTTGTCCTTCATGACATGTTGGGGATCATCCAGGATTTTTCTCCCAGGTTTCTGAGGCGTTATCACAATCTTTATGAAGAAATAAAAGGTGCGGTCCAGCATTATTCTGAAGATGTTAAAAATAAGAATTTCCCAAACGAGCGGGAACAATACTAAGTAACAGACAGTATGTATTCTCCTGCAGTAATCTACGAAGACAATCATATTATTGCTGTTAACAAAAGGGTATCCGAACTTGTACAGGGCGACCGGACAGGAGATGTATCATTGACTGAAAACCTTAAGAACTGGCTCAGGATAAAATATAACAAACCAGGCGATGCATTTCTGGGAGTGATCCACAGGCTTGACAGGCCCGTGAGCGGGGTGGTGATTTTTGCAAAAACCAGCAAAAGTCTTGCAAGGATGAATGAATTGTTCAAAACAAAGCAGATCAGTAAAATATACTGGGCAATTACCGGACAAAGGCCTCCCAAAGAATCTGACAGGCTGGTTAACTATCTCCGAAAGGATACCACGCAAAATAAATCATATATCTTTAAAAAGAAGGTCAAGGGATCAAAAGAAGCAATCCTGAATTACAGGACATTATATATCTTCAAAAATTATTCATTGCTCGAAATAGATCTTCAAACAGGAAGACATCACCAGATTAGATGTCAGCTGGCAGGCATAGGCTGCCCCATAATGGGTGATCTGAAATATGGATTCCCCCGTTCCATGGAAAACGGCGGTATCGGTCTTCATTCCAGATCGGTTTCCTTTGTTCATCCTGTCAGCAAAAAACCGGTCGCCATAACGGCAGATCCCCCCGGCCATGTATTATGGGATATCTTTATGAATATGCAATCAAAAAAAAGTAACCCGGACAGTATTAATTCTGTATAAGGTAATAAATAACATCGTATTATATAATATGAGAAATAAAGTCCTTATTGCAGGTAACAACATAAGATCACTGACTATACTTCGAAAAACACTCGGATTATTCATTAATGAGTTTTCAGTTACCACAGCAACGGACCCTGATGAACTGAAAGAATCCATTGAAAAACAGTCGCCCGATATTATTATCCTGAATTTCGATGATCTTCTTTCAGACGGCATTAAAGCCATAAGGACGATAAGGAAGAACACACGATCAGAAAATATTCCTGTTCTTGTGGCAAGCGACTTTTTATCGAGTGAAATCCAGCGGGCAATAACAGCAGGTGCTGATGACTTTATAAAAAAGCCTGTAGAAAGAGTTGAATTATTGATAAGAATGAAGTATTTGATCCAAAGGTACAAGCTTCACCTGGAGAACCTCAGGCAGTCGACCGAACTGAGAAAAATGTCGCTGGTGGCTGACAGGTCTGAAAATGCCGTGCTGATCGCCAATGTCAATGGAGAGCTTGAATGGGTAAACAAGGCGTTTGAAAAACTTTATGAACGGTCACTGGAGGAATTTAAAAAAGAGTATGGTGAAAAAATTCAGGATGTTTCCCCGCAGTTCGCCGATGCACTTGTACAATGTAAAGCGGGAAGAAGCTGGGTAGTATATGAAAATGTCTGGGAAACCCGGTCCGGAACCAGGAAGTGGATACAAACATCCCTCACACCTGTAATAAATGACATGAATGAGATAACCAATTTTGTGGCTGTCGAAACAGATATCACAACTCTCAAGCAGGCACAGCAAAAATTGATCGATCAAAATCAAAGTCTTAAGGATCTTACCATCAACCTTGAGAATATCAATAAAAAACTTGAGGAACAGCAAAGAGAGGTTAACAGGCAGAAGGAAATGGTGGAAGAACAAAAATTACTGGCTGATGAGCTTCTCAACAATATCTTTCCCTATGAAATAGCAGAACAGCTTAAAAATAAAGGTTATGCAACACCCAAACATTACAGGTTGGTATCGATCATGTTTACCGATTTTGCCGGTTTTTCAAATCTGTCCGATCAATTGAGCATTCAAGAACTTATCAGGGAACTAAGCATGTATTTTGAAAAATTTGATTCTATTTCAAAATTGCACTATCTTGAAAAGATCAAGACAATTGGCGATTCATATATGTGCGCCGGCGGTCTTCCTATCAGGAACAGGAGCAATCCCCTGGATATTGTTCTCGCGGCCCTTGAGATACAAAAGTTCATGGCTGAATCAAACAGGATCAAGGTTAAAAACAATCAACCTGTCTGGAATATCCGGCTGGGAATACATACAGGTGAAGTGATAGCCGGTGTAATCGGAAAAAGCAAAATGGCCTACGACATCTGGGGTGATGCAGTTAATACGGCAAGCAGGATGGAAAGCTGTGGAGAGATAAACAAGATAAATATTTCGGGATGCACTTACAGGCATGTAGCCAAATATTTTAACTGCAGCTACAGGGGAAAGGTGGAAGTTCGTAATATGGGTGAGATTGATATGTATTTCGTAGACGGGTTGAAGGAGGAGTATCGAAGTGATAAATCCGGTATTATCCCCAACAAAATGTTTAAAAAAATACTTGCCGAATATTAGAAATATCAAGCCAGTCACAAAATCAGGCAGATCAGTTATTTAAATGACCGGCATTCCTGTTGATCAATCCTTTCTGACACTATTCTCTTAATTGCCTGCTTTATTTTCTCAGGAGGAAAATATATTTTTATGGCATAATAATCACCGAAAACATATCAACTGATGAAGTATTTCCCGATTGTACTGCTTCTTCTCATCCTGTTTTCCTCATGTAAAACAACAAGACGGTATACGGCACCCGCTACAAGCACAACCCGTACTGAATATATAAATACTTTCAGCGACATTGCCATCAGGGAAATGAAACGTACCGGCATACCGGCCAGTATCAAGATGGCCCAGGCGATACTGGAATCGGGCGACGGGAACAGCACACTGGCCAGACAGGCCAATAACCATTTTGGCATTAAATGTCATGACTGGACAGGCAGAAGAATATATCATGATGATGATGAGGCGAATGAATGCTTCCGTAGGTACAATAATCCCAAAGAATCCTTTGTTGATCACAGTGAATTTCTCACCGGCCGGGGAAGGTATGCAGCCCTGTTCCAGCTTGAACCCCATGATTACAGGGCCTGGGCCCGGGGTCTCAAGGCTTCCGGTTATGCTACAAATCCCAACTACGACAGGCTGCTGATCAGGATCATAGAAGACAATTCACTTTACAAACTGGATACTGGGGCGGCACCTTCATTTCCGTCAAGAACAGTGAGCGAAACAGTTTTACACTCAGGCAGTCGGTCACCCGTTGAAGCAGGCAGGCAAATATCAAGAAACAACAGGATAAGGTACATCATTGCAAAAGCCGGTGACACATATGAAAGTCTAACCACTGAAATGGAACTGATGAGATGGGAGCTGGCCAGATACAATGATTTCCCCGACAATCACACAATCAGACCGGGAGATATTGTTTATCTTCAGCCCAAAAGACACAGGGCTGAAAGAGGATATGAAACACATATTGTCAAGGAAGGCGAGACAATGCATCAGATTTCCCAGAAATACGGAGTAAGACTGGACCGGCTTCTCAGAAGAAATCATATGGAAAGAGGAAAGGAACCGGAACCGGGCAGGGTCATCTTGCTGCGAGGGCAAACATACCAGGATAATTCATGGGGTTTTATGCCTGAATATGAATTTTAAACGAAAATCCTATGACATTCCCCTGCCCCTGCCTGAATGACTGAAACTTCGCCAACATAAATATCCGTTCAGGTGCAATACGCCCCGGGGTCAAGCCTGTACCCTTTGATAAACTCAGAGGCTTCTATTACCTTTTTTCCCTCAGCCTGCACTTTTTTCAAACAGATGGAACCATCAGCGGTGCCAACTAATAGCTTATCCTTCAAAACAGCTATTTTTCCTGGATCGGTCATGGGATTGTCTTCCGTTTTTTCCGCTTCAAATATTTTCAGGCCGGTTATCCTGTTCCCTGAATGAAGCAGTGTCCATGCCCCGGGGTAAGGACTTAGTCCCCGGATGAAATTGTATATCCCTTCAGCCGGCATGTTCCAGTTTATCCGGCAGCTGTTTTTTGATATTTTTGGAGCACGCGGAAGATCTTGTTCATCAGAGATCTTTTCCTGGGCGACGGGTTCGATCCTACCCTCTGCAAGCGCATCCACAGTTCTGAGCAAAAGCCCGGCGCCGGTAACCATCAGCCTGTCGTGAAGGGAGCCGGCGGTATCATTATCTTTTATTTCTGTCTTCTCCTGCATCAGGATCCTTCCTGTATCTACTTTTTTTTCAATAAGGAACGTTGTAACCCCTGTAATTTTCTCGCCGTTGATAATTGCATGGTTTATCGGAGCTGCTCCCCTGTAAAGGGGCAAAAGGGATGCATGCAGATTTACAGTGCCAAGGGGCGGAATGGTCCAGATCTTTTCGGGCAGCACTCTGAAGGCCACAACAACAAAAATATCGGCCGACAGTTCACGAAGTTTTTCTGCAAAAGCTTCATCTTTAAGGTTTACAGGCTGCAAAACAGGAATTCCCCTCGCAACGGCTGCTGTTTTAACAGCAGGCTCATTAATTCTTAATCCGCGACCCGAGGGCTTATCTGTGGCAGTAACCACAGCCTTCACCGGATACCCGTTTTCAACAAGAATTTCAAGTGAAGGAACAGCAAACCGGGGAGTTCCCATAAAGACTATGCCAGGTTTATTCATTTTTAATCAGGAATTATTGAATTTCTCCTGTTCTTCCTGGTTGCCTTCAGCTTCTTCCGGTCTTACAAGATCAAGAAAATGGCCCATTTTATCCCGCTTTGTAAGAAGATAGTGATAGTTATGCAAATTTGTAACGGGCTTCATATGGATCGTGTCAACAATTTCCAGCCCGTATCCTTCCAGTCCCTTGCGTTTGAAAGGATTGTTCGCGATAAGCTTTATCTTGCCTACCCCAAGATCGTGAAGTATATTTGCCCCTACCCCGAAATCCCTTTCATCTTCGTTGAATCCCAGGTTAATATTTGCCTCGATAGTGTCCATACCTTCCTCCTGCAGTTTGTAGGCGGCAATTTTGTTAAAAATACCTATACCTCTTCCTTCCTGGTTCAGGTATACCAGCACCCCCCTCCCCTCTTTTTGAATTAGCTTAAGGGCTTCGTGCAGCTGGTTTCCGCAATCGCATCTCATGGAACCAAATATATCGCCTGTAATGCATGAGGAGTGTACCCTTACCAGCACAGGATCTTCTTTCTTCCATTTTCCCTTGATTATGGCTACATGTTCTATTCCGTTAGATTTCTGCCGGAAGGGAATAAGGTGGAACTCGCCATATTTTGTTGGGAGCTTTACCTCGACTCCCTTTTCAATTATACTTTCATGCCGAAGCCTGTAGGCGATCAACTTTTCAATGGATATGATCTTCAGATCAAACTTATCGGCTATTTTAAATAATTCAGGTAACCGGGCCATTGAACCATCCTCATTCATAATTTCCACCAGCACACCTCCAGGTCTCAAACCGGCCAGAACAGAAAGATCAACTGCAGCTTCGGTATGGCCTGCACGCCGTAGCACACCTTTTTCCTTGGCTTTCAGGGGAAATACATGTCCGGGTCTGGCCAGATCTTCAGGCAGGGTTGAAGGATCAACCAGTGCATTTATGGTTTTGGCACGGTCGGTTGCTGAAATTCCGGTGGTACATCCCTTGCCAATCAGATCAACTGAAACTGTAAAGGCGGTTTCATGCAGTGAGGTATTTTTTCCTACCATCAGTTCCAGTTCAAGTTCATTGCAACGTTCTTC
>SLGC01000114.1 GCA_007123885.1 Bacteroidales bacterium
AATGTGTCCTTGCATTTTGACCGTGCCATCTGCCTGGTTCCTCAGTTAACCTTTAAAACCCACATCCTGGGGCGCGGTCATATCCTGGCGTTGCTTTGCCCGAAAGGCATGTATGATTAAAAATTCGCGGTGCGGAACAAAAATCGGGGTTAAAGCCCCTTTGGTGGTGATAACCGACTTTAGCGAATTTGTTAACTTCATTCAGCGGCCTTTAGCCAATAAGATTAAAGGGAAAATACTGCCTTAACCAAGAATGGTCACAGCAATTTTCCGGCTTGAACGGGGACCGTCAAATTCGCACAGGAATATGTTCTGCCAGGTGGAAAGCCCCATCTTCCCGTCAATTACAGGAATGGTTTCCGAAGGGCCTACTATGCCTGCCTTCAGATGGGAATCACCGTTGCCATCCTGGGCATCATGTTCCCACACCCCGTTGGGAATGAGCTTATTAAAAAGTGAGACAACGTCTCTCTGAACCGAATCATCCCAATTTTCCTGGATCATAATGCCGGCGGTGGCTCCCTGCACATAAACACTGACAATTCCTGTTTCGACAGGATTCCTTTTTAGTACATCCTTTACCCGGGCTGTAATATCATAAAGCCCGTTATGGCTTGTAGTGGGTATTTCTATTATTTCCTGCATGGTATGATAAATTGTAGAAAGTATAATAAATGTATAAATTTGCTTTGGCCCGATAGTTGTAAAATTAAAGATAAACCTCTGTATAGCAAAGAAGAATTAAATCCCGGTCCTGATATTATCTTGGATGATGCCACAGGAGTTGCTTCTGCGGTTTGTCCGTGGCCATTATGACATGATATTGAAGATCGGAGATTTGGTTGAATATTAAACCATGAGAGACTATGAAACTATTTCGCACAGTAGTGGAAATCCCCGAAAGCAGAACCAAACTGGATTATGAAACAGGTTCAATGTGGATCGGATCCTGTTTTACCGAAAATATTGGTTCGCGGCTGAAGGAGCTTAAGTTCCCTCATGAAGTAAATCCTTTCGGCATTCTCTATAATCCTGCATCCATAAATAATTCACTCAAGATACTGACAGATGGAAGAATGTTTACCGAAAAGGATCTACGTTATGGCAACGGACTCTGGTACAGTTTTTCCCACCATTCCAGCTATTCCCATCCAGAAAGGGATGCCTGTCTTGAGCGGATAAATGAAAGTATAACCAGGGCCGCAGGGATGCTTAAGAAAGCGAAACTTCTTTTTATCACCTTCGGCACCGCCCGTGTTTTTCAGCTAAAAGAAAACGGTGAAATTGTATCCAATTGCCACAAAATACCCGCGAGCCATTTCGACCGGGTGCTTCTTGATGTTGAAGAAATTGTGGAATCATACAGTAGTCTGATTAACAGGCTGAAAGAATTCAATCCTGATCTCCGGATTGTCTTCACCATTAGTCCCGTAAGACACTGGAAAGATGGTGCACATGGCAACCAGATCAGTAAGTCAATACTGCTACTTGCAGTTTCCAGGCTTGAAGAACTATTTGATAATGTTTCATACTTCCCCGCGTATGAAATAATTATGGATGAGCTGAGGGATTACAGGTTTTATGACGAGGATATGCTTCATATAAACAAACAGGGTGTTGATTATATCTGGGAGAAGTTTCAGGAAGCTTACCTGTCACCCTCTTCCAAGCCTGTTATAAAGGAAATAACCGCAATAAGACTTGGAACCCAGCACAGGCCATTCAATCCCACAAGCCGTCAACATCAGATGTTCATGCTGAAAATCCTTGAACGCATCGCTGCCGTTGAAAAATTGATTCCGGATGCTGATTTTTCCAATGAGAAAAATACAATCGAGAAGATACTTGAAGAAAAGCATGGCTGATTCAGTTCAGCCTGCTTAAGGGATCATTTCTTGCCGGACTTACCCAAATTAAGCTCTCCTTAAAGACGGTTAATAGGATAATTTTTGGGTCGTAAAATGCGATACCCGATTTTAACTCTTATATTTATATGTTAAATATCTGATGCTGAGTTCATAGATGAGGAGTCAATTTGGCACCTCAAGTTGGGGAGATTTTCGTTATGTTTCATAAAAAACAAGTTACCTGTAAATCTTCAATGAATCCCTGTTGGGAGGCACATACCAGGATATTATGATAAGTAAAAATTCACGCGAAACGGATTATCCTGCACTAAAAGATCGTGGCCTAACCCCGGTTTTCGTTTAAAATCGTGGTTTTACCGCATGTTGCCAGGACATAACTACGCCTGTGATATTCTGGTTTTAAGTTAAATTAAGATATCTCACGTTAGTCAGGATAGCCGGTCATAAAGTTTTTGTATATCAGAAAGAAAGAAGAATCCTTGCAAACTATCCCCAAAAATTCTATTTTAAATTCAATGAACAAACAACAGTTTTTAATGTTTAGTAAATATAATAAAAATTAAACAATAGACAAGTGTTAATAATTTGTAACAAATTGTAAAACAGAATAAAAGAGATTAATCCTTTGCATATTGATTAATCAAAACATTATAACCATTAACATGAAAAAACTTTTGTTAATTTGGGTCATTATTTTGCCGGTGATTTTTAATGCATATGCTCAGACCGGCGACAATGGAACTGTGCGGGGAAGGGTATATAATGCCAGCAACAATGAGCCGGTTCCTTTTGCCAGCGTTGTTATCTGGAATACCACGATAGGAGCCAGCACCGATTTTGACGGAAATTTCCTGATAACCGGGATACCGCCCGGGATGGTTGAGATCAGGGTTTCTGCAGTAGGCTTCAGGACTTATGTTTCGGGTCAGTTAATGGTGACCAACGCCCGTACATTATACCTGGAAGTTCCGCTTGAAGAGACTACTGTTGATATTGACGAAGTCGTTGTAAGCGCTTCACCCTTCAGGGCAAGAGAAGAAAGTCCTTTATCGATGAGGCGCATAGGAGTGGCAGAAATAGAAAAAAATCCCGGCGGCAACCGTGATATATCCCGGGTACTTCAATCGTTCCCCGGGGTTGCATCCACACCGGCCTTTCGCAACGACCTGATCGTAAGGGGTGGCGGGCCTGCTGAAAATAGTTTTTTTCTCGATGAAGTGGAAATACCCAACCTTAACCATTTTGCCACCCAGGGAGCCAGCGGCGGCCCCGTTGGGATCATCAATGTTGATTTTCTCAGAGAAGTAGAGTTTTATTCAGGTGCATTTCCGGCTAACAGGGGTAATGCACTTAGCTCTGTGGTCGATATGAGGCAGGTTGACGGGAATCCTGAAAGACTGCAATTCAGGGGAGCGGTAGGGGCATCGGATCTGGCCCTGACGCTTGATGGGCCAATGACTCCCAATACCACCTTTATTTTATCAGCCAGGCGTTCATACCTTCAGTTCCTGTTTGATGTTATCGGACTTCCTTTTTTGCCGACCTACAATGATTTTCAATTCAAGAGCCGTACAAGGATTGATCAAAGGAGGGAATTTTCTGTGATCGGACTGGGAGCAATTGATCAGTTCCGGCTTAACCTTAATGCAAATGAAACAGAAGAGCAGAGATATATTCTTGATTACCTGCCTGTAAACGAGCAGTGGAACTATGCGATAGGTGCAGTGTACAAACGATACAGGGAAAACAGTTATGATACCTGGGTGCTAAGCCGTAATTACCTTAATAACAGTGCTTACAAGTACAGGGACAATAACACCGATGACATACGCACACTCGATTACCAGTCGGCCGAAATCGAAAACAAATTCCGTTTTGAGAATACCAGCAGGAGGTTTAGGAATACCAAGATTACCGGGGGACTGGGATTTGAATATGCCAAATACACCAATTCAACTTTAAATACGCTGTTTATTTCAGACAGGCTCGTACTTCTTGACTATAATTCTTTCCTTGACCTTTTCAAATGGAATGTTTTCGGCCAGGTAAGCAAGGATCTGCTGTCTGAAAGGCTTGTATTGTCGCTGGGTGTGCGGGCAGATGCAAACAGTTATTCATCGGGCATGTCGAATCTTCTTGACCAGATCTCTCCAAGGTTTTCAGCATCATATAACCTTTCTCCCGGTCTTTCCTGGAATTTTAATACCGGGCGCTTTTTCCAGCTCCCTCCATATACCACACTTGGTTTCAGGAACAATGAAGGCGTTCTTGTAAACAGGGATAACCGGATCACATATATGTCGGCCGATCATATAGTATCAGGCCTGGAATTAAGGCCGGATGAGGTGTCATCAATATCTGTAGAGGGCTTTTTTAAACAATACCACAACTATCCCTTTAGTGTTTCAGATTCCATCCCGCTGGCAAGCAAGGGAGGGGACTTTGGGGTTTTTGGCGATGAGGAGGTGAAATCAACTTCTGAGGGAAGATCTTATGGAATGGAGATACTTGCCAGAAGCCGGGATTTTTATAATTTCAACGTTATACTTTCATACACCCTTGTCAGGAGTGAGTTCATGAACCTTGATGGAGGATATACCCCGACAGCCTGGGATAACAGGCATATCTTAAATCTGACGGCCCAGCGCAGTCTCCCCCGCAACTGGGATATAGGTTTTAAATGGCGTTTTGTTGGCGGGCCTCCCTTCACTCCTTTTGATCTTGAGAAATCGAGCCTCAGGGCAGCCTGGGATGCCCAGAATATGCCTTATCCCGATCTAAGGCGCTTCAACAGCAAGAGACTGGGTGCATTTCACCAGCTCGACATAAGGGTAGACAAGCAGTATTTTCTCAGCAACTGGTCACTGCTTCTTTATTTTGATGTTCAGAACGCATATAATTTCAGATCGGATGAGCCCGACAGGCTCACTCCCCTGAGAGATATGAATGAGAGGCCTCTTGTTGATCCTTCGGATGAAAGCCGTTACCTGATGCAGGTGATCAGGAGCGAGGGTCAGGGGACAATCCTGCCTACTATCGGGATAATTGTCGAGTTTTAATTTGCAGCAACATATGGTGCTAAAAATTTCATTATGAAGATAAACACATCAACCGGGCAAATCATTTTAAGGATTTCAATAGCTATACCAATGACCATGGCCATATTGTTCCTGTCGTCATGTTTCATGTTTCCTCCGGCAGAACCCGAAGATGAGTCTCTTTTCTTTGAAACAAATTCTTCAGGGCAGGGAATTGCCCTTGAGATTGAATTCAGAAAAGGGAGGGCACACTATTTCCCATTAATGGCCATATGGATCGAAGATACTACCGGCAATTTTATTCAGACGCTTTATGTTGCAGAATCTATTGCAACGGGAGTATTCGGACATGGCGATGCTTCATCAGGTAAATGGATGCCCGGGGAAATCAGGCGGCCCGCTGCCCTGCCCTATTGGGGGCATCGAAGAGGTATCCGGGCTGATGACGGACTCTATCTGCCTGATCCTCAAAATCCCGTTGCCGATTCATATACAGGCGCCACACCGGTGGGGAGTTTTGTTCTGGCATCACGGACCAACAGGATGCTGGATGAATCGTTTAATGTTTATTTTGAAATAAACCAGTCGTGGGACTGGAACAATTTCTGGACTAATAATAAATACCCGGAAGATATGGAATATTTCAGCTCGGCTCAGCCGGCACTGGTATACAAAGTACTGGTTGACCCTTCACTGGCGGGAGAAAATTTTGTAATGCAGCCTGTGGGCAGGAGTCATCATTCGGGAGCTACCGGCGATCTCTTTGATGACCTTCACACAATGACTACGGCCCTGGAGATTGCAAGATCGATTGTGGTAAGAGTTACAGAAATTCCCTGAAATCAAAAAGTGATCACCGGCTTTTGCCGTTTAATCTTTCAAGATCCTCGGGTGTATCTACTCCTTCTGTTTTCAAGGTTGTCTTCTTCAGCTTGATCGGGTAACCATTTTCAAGCCATCGGTTCTGTTCCAGCATTTCTGCCTGTTCGAGAGAGGATGGTCCGAGCTTTGTTATCTGCTGCAAGGTTCCGCTGCGGTAACCGTACATGCCGATATGCCTGAAGAATTTGTGGGAATTTAGCCATTCTCCATGATCCTTTCCTCTTATATATGGAATGGGAGAACGGCTAAAATAGATTGCAAAATGATTCTTGTTGAAAATAACCTTGGGCAGATTGGGATTGAAAATATCTTCTTCTGTTTCAATCTCCTTTACCAGGGTGGCAATTTCAACACCGGCATCTTCAAAACAGCCGGCAAGAAGGGTTATCTGATCAGGATGGATAAAGGGCTCATCTCCCTGAATATTTATAACGACATCATGTTCATAACCGGATGAGGATAAGATTGAGGAAGCTTCTGCACAACGATCGGTCCCGCTGCAGTGATCTGCTGAGGTCATTACAGCTTTTCCGCCGAATGATTCAACCGCCTGCCTGATCCTGTCATCATCGGTTGCAACTAACACGTGCTCCAGGGCTTTTTTGGCCTGCTCCCAGGTTCGCTGTATCATAGGTTTCCCCTTTATTTCAACCAGGGGCTTGCCCGGGAAACGGGTCGATCCGTATCTTGCAGGGATAATTCCGATATATTTCATTGTTTTCATACTCTTTCGCAGGATTTTTTCTTCTGCTTTTATAGGGGACAAATTAAATAAAAAACCATTAAAGTTGTAAATTTGTCATGTTTTTTAAATTCCGTGATATCTGCAAATATGTTATTTTGTCAGATAAAAATAGTTTTAGATATTAATAATGGATATTCAGATAATTAAACAAAGATTTGAAATAATCGGTAATTCACCTGCCCTGAACAGGGCGATAGAGGTTGCCTTAAGGGTAGCACCTACAGATCTGTCGGTGCTGATTACAGGTGAAAGCGGTGTTGGCAAAGAAGTTTTTCCCCAGATAATCCATAAGTTCAGTGCACGGAAGCACGGACCGTATATAGCCGTAAACTGCGGCGCAATACCGGAAGGAACAATTGATTCCGAGCTTTTTGGTCACCAGAAAGGTTCGTTTACTGGCGCCCATGAAAGCAGGAGCGGTTATTTCGAGGAGGCAAATAACGGGACAATTTTCCTCGATGAAGTTTCCGAACTTCCTATGGCCACACAGGTAAGATTGTTACGTGTGCTGGAATCGGGGGAATATATGAAGGTAGGCTCCTCCCGTGTGTTAAAAACTAATGTGAGGATAGTGGCAGCCACAAATGAAGACATCATAAAGCTGCTGGGACAGGGTAAATTCCGTGAAGATCTTTATTACAGGCTTAATACTGTTCCCATCTATATTCCCCCGTTAAGGGAAAGGAGGGATGATATCCCCGTACTGTTCAGGAAATTTTCGCTTGATTTTGCGGAACGTTACAGGATGCCGGAAATTGTTCTTGATGAAGAGGCCAGGCAAATGCTGATCCATTATGACTGGCCCGGGAACGTCAGGCAGTTGAAAAACATCACTGAGCAAATATCCATTATTGAGCAAACCCGTGAAATAAATGCAGGTATTATAAAAAAGTACCTGCCTGATTATAATGAAAATCTGCCGGCACTTATCAATACACCCCGGGACAGATCATTCTCATCGGAAAGAGAAATACTGTACAAGATACTCTTTGATATGAAAAATGACATGAATGACCTGAAGAAACTGGTTCATGAAATCATCCAAAAGAGTCCGCACGATCTCCAGCTTGAAAACAATTCGCTGATGGAAAAGCTTTATGATACCGGCAGCCCGATTCAAGAGAAAATAGGACAACAATTGCCGGATCTGAAAAGATCCGATTCACATCATATTGAAGATACAGAGGAAATAATTGAGGAGTCTTTATCGTTACAAGATAAGGAGATTGAGCTTATAAGAAAGGCCCTCGACAAATACGGCGGGAAACGTAAAATGGCTGCCGATGAACTGGGCATTTCCGAACGCACTCTTTACCGGAAAATAAAACAGTATCATATTGATTAAGGGAAAGATGAGCATAAGAAATATATTCATTATAGTATTCGCATTCCTGGTTGCGACAGGGTGCACGATGAATTATTCATTTACAGGTGCATCGATTCCTCCTCAGCTTGAAACTGTCTCAGTGCAATTCTTCGAAAACAGGGCCGAGATAATTTACCCCACACTCAGCCAGGATATGACTGAATCACTTAAGGATATGTTTCAGTCCCGCACCCGGCTTCAGCTTATAAATGATATTGGAGATGCTGATTTTGAGGGGACAATTACACAATACCGGACCCAGCCTGTTTCGGTTCAGGCCGATGAACGTGCAAACCTTGAAAGGCTGACCATTTCTGTTAGAGTGGCATATACTAATACAGTTGATCCTGAACTGGATTTCGAGGCCACTTTCACGCGACATGAGGATTATGATGCAAGACAGGGACTTCAACCTGTTGAAGCCGAACTGGTAAAAAAGATAATAGCCCAGATCACAGAAGACGTATTTAACCGTGCCTTTGTAAACTGGTAAAAATTTTAATACCTAATATATTCTAAGGCTTTATTTATGAACAGGGATAAATTTATTGAATACCTGGAAAACCCTGAAAAGCTCAATGCAGAGAATGCTGAGGATATTCGAGTGGTTTTACAGGAATTCCCTTATTTCCAGACGGCTCATATGCTTCTTGTCAAAGCGCTCAGCAATTCAAAGGATCTGGAATTCGGCAGTCGACTCAAGGTTTCTGCGGCCCATATCGGCAACAGGCATATTCTTTTTAACCTGGTCCGGCCACAGCAAAACGGATCAACCCCGCCTTATTTTCAAAGTACGGCTATCGAAACAGAAAAGCCCGGCAGATTAAGGGTAGCCGGGGTACCTGATAATTGGGAAGAGGGAGATAGAGAAGAACCCGGGTCACAAATGCAGGTTAATGCAGAACCTGAAATAAGTGACCAGGCCGGTGCCGGAATACAGGATGCTGCGGAACCGGAAATCACCGATACAGCCCCTTCCGGGGAACGGTCAGAACCTGAAGAAAGTGGTAATACCGGTGCCGTATTACAGGATGATGTGAAACCGGAAACCAGCGATAAAGCCGGTTCAGGGGAGCTGTCAGAAACTGGGATAAATAATGAAATTGCATCTGTTGAATTTCAGATTACGGAAGAAATCGCTGATAAGGATAGTGGTGAAATTTCATCTACTGATATGGATTCCGGACCTGGAAAGGAATCTGATCATGAAATCATAACTGAAGAAAGTCTTGCTGACCGCATCCTCAGGGAAATAGAGGAATATAAGAAGAAAAGGGCTGTTGCAGACGGAGAACATCCAATCATCAAACCGCAGCCTGAAGGTCCTGAGTCAGTTCCTGAACCGGAGGCATTGAAAGAAGAGGCTGAACCAGTTCCTGAACCGGAGGCATTGAAAGAAGAGGCTGAACCAGTTCCTGGACCGGAGGTTTTGAGAGAAGAGGCTGAAACAGTTCCTGGACCGGAGGCATTGAAAGAAGAGGCTGAAACAGTTCCTGGACCGGAGGCATTGAAAGAAGAGGCTGAACCAGTTCCTGAACCGGAGGTTTTGAAAGAAGAAACTGAAACAGTTTCTAAACCGGAGGCTTTGAGAGAAGAGGCCGGTTCCCTGGAAACCCTTTCCGATCCCGTATCCCAGGAGGAATCCCATCAGAAAGAGACCGATCATCAGCCAGAGGATCATCATTCTGAAGATCTCCGGTCAGATAAGTATATTACAGAATCTTCAACTCAGGAAAAGGAATCTGATGACAGTTTTCATATAGATGAGCAAGCCGAAGTTACCAGGGGAATGGAATCGGAAACACCTGGTTTTCCTGATCATCACGCAGGTTATCAGGGCCTGCTGGAACTGGATAAATCCCGGTATTTGCCGGAGACAGCTGCAGGATATGAAGAAACTGATGACAGTCATGATAAGGATAAACACCAAATAAACATTGAATCAGAAGCCCATTCATTCTCACAGTGGCTTGATTTATTCCAGCCTGCTTCTGCTGTCGAAGATAAAGAGGTCAAAGTTAAAGAGCCTGGTAAGGGATATGATCTTATTGACCGGTTCCTCAGGGAAAAACCACGTATTGAACCCCGCTCACCACTTGATCATTCTGATCCTCCGGTTGATCTTTCTTCCACCAGCCTGAAAGATAATGATGAATATTTGACCGAAACTCTTGCTAAAATTTATATTCAGCAAAAGCACTATAAAAAGGCAATATATGCATATGAAAAATTATGTTTGAAATATCCTGAAAAATATAGTTACTTTGCAGATCAAATTGACGAGATTAAACGTTTTATAAATCAATAATAATTAATAGTCAATATTATGTTTATTTTTATTTCAGTGTTGATATTTATAGCAGCAATTCTGCTCGTATTGATTGTGCTGGTGCAGAATTCAAAGGGAGGTGGACTTGCAGCCAATTTTTCTGCATCCAATCAGGTCATGGGTGTCAGAAAAACATCCGATTTCCTTGAGAAGGCGACATGGACCCTGGCTGCCAGCCTCGTGTTTCTGAGTATACTTGCTTCTGCCACCATACCAAGGGGAGAGATCGAAGGTGAACGTTCACTGATAGAAGATCAGATTGAAAACAGGATTGATCCTTCAGGAATTCCAGCATTTCCCATACCGGATCTTCCGGAGGCAGAACCTGTTCAGCCGCCAGACAATGATAATGATCAGTAAAATTACATAACGGAATTATTCTGAATAAAGAATAACCAGGGATTTAAGATGGAGTGTCAGTATGTCATTATATGCTGACACTCCATCTTTTTTTTGGCAGGATCCCATGTCAGTATCACAATGCACTGGTAATCAAATGTTAAAGTTTATTAATGACAGCTTTTCACCCGAACTTTCGCAGAAAGCATGTCATTTTTTGATAATTTTCCGCCGTAATAAGGGCATTTTCTCATTTGGCATAAATTATGATCATCCGTAGCAAACTTTGAAATAAACAGATTGTTAAACAATTAAAATTTAAAAAAAATGGCTGATATTAAGCTAACACCCTTGAAAGACAGAGTACTTGTCGAGCCGCATGAAGCCGAGGTTAAAACATCGAGCGGTATCATTATTCCTGAATCTGCACAGGAAAAACCACAAAAAGGAACTGTTGTTGCCGTAGGTGAAGGGAAAAAGGATGAGCCCCTGACTGTAAGCGTGGGAGATGTTGTTCTTTACGGAAAATATGCAGGAACAGAGATCAAATTTGGCGATAAGGATTACCTTATTATGCGTGAAGATGATATTTTGTTGATTGAAAAGTAGACCAGTGAATATTAAACCAAACAAAAAATTTTTATAAAGATGGCAAAAGAAATCAAATACAATATTGAAGCCCGCCGACTCCTGAAAGAAGGCGTTGATGAATTAACCAATGCGGTGAAAGTGACCCTTGGTCCCAAAGGTCGCAACGTCATAATAGAGAAAAAATTTGGTGCCCCCCAGATATCAAAAGACGGAGTCACCGTAGCAAAAGAGATCGAGTTGTCCGATCCCTACAAGAATATGGGTGCTCAGATGGTTAAAGAGGTCGCTTCCAAGACTGCCGATCAGGCCGGAGATGGTACCACAACAGCTACTTTGCTGGCTCAGTCAATTATGAGTGTTGGTTTAAAGAACGTAACAGCAGGTGCAAATCCCATGGATCTGAAAAGGGGAATTGACAAGGCAGTTTTAAAGGTAGTTGAAAGCCTGCAGTCACAGTCTAAAACCATTGGTGATGACCTTAGCAAGATCGAGCAGGTTGCATCAATTTCAGCCAATAATGACCATTCAATCGGTGCACTTATAGCCGAGGCCATGAAGAAGGTTAGAACAGAAGGTGTTATCACTGTTGAGGAAGCCAAAGGAACTGAAACAACTGTTGAAGTTGTGGAGGGTATGCAGTTTGATCGGGGTTATATCTCACCTTATTTTATAACCGATACCGATAAGATGGAAGCAGTTCTTGATAATCCGTACATCCTTTTGTCGGACAAGAAGATATCGACCATGAAAGACCTTATGCCTGTTCTTGAACCTGTTGCCCAGGCAGGACGCCCGCTGATCATCATTGCCGAGGATGTTGATGGTGAAGCTTTAGCCACACTGGTTGTAAATAAGCTAAGAGGTTCATTGAAAGTGGCAGCTGTTAAAGCTCCCGGTTTTGGTGACAGAAGAAAGGAAATGCTTGAGGATATCGCAATACTTACCGGCGGTACCGTTGTTTCGGAAGAAAAAGGCCTTAAGCTGGAAACAGTAAATATGGAAGTACTTGGAGAGGCAGAAAAAATAGTGATCAACAAGGAAAACACCACGGTTGTCAACGGAAAAGGTGAAAAATCCAATATAGAAGGACGTATCAAGCAGATCAAGATCCAGATAGAAAATACAACCTCCGATTATGACAAGGAGAAACTGCAGGAACGCCTTGCAAAATTATCAGGCGGAGTAGCGGTACTGTATATTGGTGCAGCTTCAGAAGTGGAGATGAAGTCCAAAAAAGACCTGGTTGATGATGCATTGAGCGCAACCCGTGCGGCAGTAGAGGAAGGGATCATACCCGGTGGCGGAGTTGCATATATCAGGGCTATTGAAGCACTGGCCAATCTTACCGGTGATAATGAAGATCAAACAACTGGCATTGCAATAGTTAGAAGGGCGATAGAAGAGCCTCTTCGCATGATTGTTGAAAATGCCGGAATGGAAGGATCGATAGTGGTGCAGAAAGTTAAGGATGGAAAGGATGATTTCGGATACAATGCTTATACCGATAAGTATGAAAACCTTTATGAGGCAGGTGTAATTGATCCCACCAAAGTTGCCCGCATTGCTCTTGAAAATGCAGCCTCAGTAGCAGGAATGTTCCTGACCACCGAATGTGTTGTTGTTGAAGAAAAAGAAGATAAACCTGAACCTCAAATGCCCCCAGGCGGAATGGGTGGAATGGGTGGAATGATGTAATAAATACCACATATTGAAAACGAAAGGGGCTGACTTAATGACAGCCTCTTTTATTTTTTACTGAAGGGTCATTTAGTTTCATATGCATTCAGTCCGCGAATTAAGGGCAATTTGTTGATAAAAAACAGACTAAATTCATGTAACTTTGAAATTCTCCCAGGCCAGGTCACAATCATATCATGAAGCATCTGGCAAGGTCTTTCTGTAATTTCGGTCAAATATTGATCTTTATGAGACCTTTTATTCTGATTATTTTGCTTCATCCCGGTGAATCTAATTGCCGGGGAGCCTGACGCGGGAAAGCCGTGCCTCCGGGATTGTGGGGGATTACAGAGGTAAAGGATCGCTCTACCCGGATACTGCGTCTCACAAAACTCTATACGAATGAAAACATTGCTGAAAAAAACAGAAATAATAAATCATGATTTGCCTTCTGTATACCTGATAAGAAGAAACAGTGATCTTTCCCCCGCCAGGTTTACCGATGAAGAAATGGTATATGTCAGGAGCAGGATTGAAAAAGGTGATGATTTCATACAAATCCGGAAGTTGGACAAGTATATATGTCTTGTCGTAAGTGATGAATCCAGGCCTTTTTTTGATCAGCTGGAACTTCTGAGAAGGTTTGCTCCGAAACTGCATTCAATTGTGAAGGAACATGATCATGCTGAATTAATGGTAGCCGACATTATCAATGATCCGGAACTGGTATTTGCGCTGGTTGAGGGCCTGATACTTTACAATTACCGGTTTGAGAAGTACAGGAAACAATCTGACTCAACGAATGCATTTCCCTCATCAATCTCAATTTATTGCCCCTACCTGCAGGAAGATGACTTGAGCAGGCTTGAAGTTTTAACACAGGCGGTTTACCTGGCAAGGGATCTGGTAAATGAACCTTTGTCCCATTTAAATGCCGGGGGACTGGCTGAACGGTTAAAATCAATGGGAAGTGATTCGGGATTTTCGGTTGAGGTAATGGACAAGTCCAGGATTGAATCTTTAAAGATGGGCGGACTTCTTGCCGTAAATCGTGGAAGTGTTGATCCTCCTTCTTTCTCTATTCTTGAATGGAAGCCTGATAAATATGTCAATGAAAGACCATTTGTACTTATCGGCAAGGGCATTGTATTCGATACCGGAGGGCTCAGCCTTAAACCCACTGCCAACAGCATGGATTACATGAAAAGTGATATGGCCGGTGCCGCCGCGGTAGCAGGGATCATGTTTGCTATATCGCAAAATAAACTTCCGGTTCATGTGATCGGACTGATCCCTGCAACCGATAACAGGCCAGGTGGAAATGCCTTTGTGCCGGGAGATGTCATCACCATGTATGATGGTACTACAGTAGAGGTGATGAATACTGATGCTGAAGGAAGGCTCCTGCTGGCCGATGCATTGAGCTGGGCAAAGCAATATGATCCCTGCCTTGTTATAGATATTGCAACTCTCACAGGATCTGCAGCAGCTGCAGTAGGCAGCCAGGGATCGGTTGTAATGCAGAAGTCGGCCGGGGAGTGGTATGACAGTCTTGAGGAAAGCGGTTATTATACTCATGAAAGACTTGTAAAATTTCCTCTTTGGGAAGAATATGCTGAAATGCTGAAATCAGATATTGCAGACATTAAAAATCTGGGAGGAAAAGAAGCCGGTGCCATAACAGCGGGGAAGTTTCTGGAGCGTTTCATCTCATTCCCATGGTTACATATTGATATAGCAGGGCCAGCATACCTGAATTCAGAGGACAATTACAGGAAAAAAGGGGGGACCGCAGTTGGAGTGAGGCTCTTATTTGACTTCTTTGTCAGATACTCACTGAAAAGGTGAACCGAATTCTTTGTGAGATTTAAGAGTAGTTAATATTTTTAATTAATTTTATTTTTTA
>SLGC01000388.1 GCA_007123885.1 Bacteroidales bacterium
TCAGACTTCGTCAGACAAAAAGAGATGAATAAACAAGGGGATACATCCCTATGCAATGCCAAAATAACTTAAATGCAAAATATATGTGCATGATTTACAATCTTATAACTAAAGTTTATTCGGATGAATAATGTTCAAGATTTTCTTTTGTAATAATATCAATGGGTAAATATTGATTCCTTTCCACATTCTTCTTTAGAACAAGGTGATGATAAAGTGTCATTATGCTTTTGTATCCTTGCTCACGGGGCTTCTGGCTGATAAGAAAATCGATGGTGCTATTTTTGAGAAAATGTTTATTTTCATCCAGCAGATCATAACCTATCAGTATGATGTCGCCGGCATTGTTTTCTTCAAGGAATCGTGCCACCCGGAATACCCGGGAATTTGTAACGAAAATCCCTTTTACCCGGGTACCAGGTGATAATATGGCATCCCGGAGAATTTCCCGGCCATCAAGACCGGCGGTCTCAACAATATTAAGCTGCCGTAGTACCGGGGTTCCGGTTTTCAATTCACCGTAATATTTTCTGAAACCTTCTTCCCGTTTGAGAATATGATCCTGGTTCCCCTCGTCTCTTATGAAGTTGATTATCAAAATCTCTCCATCACTGCCAGAACCGTACTTCATAAGCCGGGCTGCAACCATACCGCTTTGCAGTGAATCCTGACCCACAAAAGCAACGCAGGAACCCGAGCAGATATTTGCATTTATCAGTACAACAGGAATGTTCCTCTCATTGCAACGTTCAAGAAAATCTTCAGCTTCACTGGTGAAAACCGATGCCATAATTACTCCCTGCATGTCATCATTTAAGATTTCGGACGATTGCCGCAGGAAACTGTCCCTGTCGAAAAAATCAAAATAATATCTTTCCAGCGATACACCAAAATGCATTATTTCAAGTAAACCTTCCTCGATACCTGCAACCGGGTACTTCCAGAATGGTATCTGATCTGTCCCATATGGTAAAAGAGCGGCGATCCTGAATGTTTTTTTTGCAGCCAGCGCGCTGGCCAGTATATCAGGCTCATAATTTAGCTCTTTTATTATATCCATCACCTTTTCCCGGGTTTTGGGAGAAACCTCTCCACGGTTATGCAGAACCCTGTCAACTGTTCCGGCAGAAACTCCTGCAAGACCGGCGATATCAACTATTCTTATTCTGGGAATGGGATCTCTCTTCACTTTCCTGATTAATGTTTCCCGGTTGTTATACCTTCGATTTTTATCAGAATCACCTGTTTGAGTTTGAACGAAAAAGAGGATTCAGTTTGCAAAGTAATAAAAATTTTTCGTATTTTCGTGCACGCACACGGAAATATTTTTCTACATGACCGGGTATCAAAAATGATTCGTAAAACCAGTAAAAACATATAAAAACTCTGCCCATGCAATTAAGTAAGTATTCTTTTGGAATAGGTGACCGGTTTGCCCGTCAGGGGGAAGCACAGCTGAAGGCATTTGTTGATGCCGGTAAAAAGGGGGTCAAAATAACCCCTGTATGGAACAAATCGAACCGGGAACATCTGACCATCGGCTCGGCTCATCCTGAAACCAGGAAGGAAGCCGATGAGGCTGCAAGGAACCTCAACTGGGACGGCCCCTGGTTCGTTGATGCCGACCATATAAACATGTCCAATGTAGATGGGTTTATCGGGAGTTCGGATTTTTTTACCATAGACGTGGCAGATTATATCGGGAAAAAAGCCACGGATGCAGATCTGGAATCTTTTACCCGCAGCAACAGCTCTTTTACCGGCACATTCAAAATTCCCGGTATAGAAGAGTCCTATTCTCTTTCCAGGGAAATGATATATCGTATCGGTGAAAAATTCCTTTTCGCAGTAAAGGAGGCCGCAAAGATTTACCGGCATATAGAATCGAAGAAAGGAAAAAACAATTTTATCACGGAGATATCGATGGACGAGGTCAGCGAGTCACAGTCGCCGCTTGAGCTGTTCTTTATCCTCAGCGCCGTATCGGCCGAGAATATACCCGTGCAGACCATAGCTCCCAAATTCAGCGGAAGGTTCAATAAGGGGGTTGATTACGAGGGTGATCTTGACAATTTTGCCCGGGAATTCGAACAGGATCTCATGGTGATCGATGAGGCGGTTAAAAAGTTCAACCTTCCCGGAAACCTGAAATTAAGTGTTCACAGTGGCAGCGATAAGTTTAGTATCTATCCTGTTATGGGCGAACTTATAAAAAAGCATGAGAAGGGCATCCATATTAAAACCGCCGGAACAACGTGGCTCGAAGAGATGACCGGGCTGGCCCTGGCCGGAGGAGAGGCTCTTGGACTTGCAAAAAAGATATATGGTGAAGCCTTGATAAGGTTCGATGAATTATGCGGCCCCTATGCAACAGTGATCGATATAGACAGGGCCGGACTTCCCGGTGCCGGGGATGTCGCTGACTGGGATGGCGAAAGGTTTGCAAATGCTCTCAGGCATGAGCCGGACCACCCGGAGTATAATCCTGACATGAGACAGCTGGTACATGTAGGTTACAAAATCGCTGCAGAACAGGGAAAAATGTTTACCGGAATGCTGGAAAAATATAGAGATATTATCGCACCGCAGGTTACAGATAATATCTACAGAAGGCATTTTCAACGGATATTCGATGTTTAAACCCCCTAAAAACCGGTATTATGAAAGACTTTATGGATTACGGCTTCATGCTTCAGAACAAGGCGGGTGAACGCCTGTACAACGAATATGCAAGAGATCTCGCCATTATCGATTATCACTGTCACCTTCCTCCTTCAGAAGTAGCGGAAGACAAGGTCTTTGAATCGATGACAAAGATCTGGCTGGATGGTGATCATTATAAATGGCGGGCAATGAGGGCAAACGGAATCCCTGAAAAATATTGCACCGGCGATGCCCCGGATGAGGAAAAATTCAATAAATGGGCCGAAACCGTACCGCATACCCTCAGGAACCCTCTGTATCACTGGACCCATATGGAGTTGCAACGCCCCTTCGGGATCAATAAACTGCTTGATCCTTCCACTGCGTCTGAAATATACAATAATTGCAACGAGATGCTGCGCACCCGGGATTTCAGCGCAAGGAACATCATGAGAAACATGAATGTCCGGCTTGTCTGTACAACCGATGATCCGGCCAACAGCCTCGAGCACCATATCAGGATCCGGAATGACGGATTCGAAATTAAGGTGCTTCCCACTTTCCGGGCCGATAAATCAATGGCCGTCGAAAATCCGGAGACTTACAATAAATACCTGGACACTCTCGAACAGGCATCAGGAATATCAATATCAGAGTTTGATGACCTGATGGCAGCCCTGAAAAGCAGGCACGATTTTTTTCATGAGCAGGGCTGCCTGCTTTCCGACCATGGCCTTGAGACATTTTACGCAGCCGATTATACTCAGGCAGAGGTCACGCAAATATTCAGGACAGTAAGGTCAGGGAAGCCCTTAACGGGTGAAATGATCCTGAAGTTCAAATCAGCCATGCTTTATGAACTGGCGCTTATGGATCATGAGAAAGGATGGACACAGCAATTCCATATCGGTGCACTCAGGAACAACTCCACCCGCAAGTTCAGGCAGCTAGGAGCGGACAAAGGCTTTGACTCTATCGGCGATCTGCCGGTGGCTCAGTCCATGTCAAAATTCCTGGACAGGCTGGACATGGAAAACCGGCTTGCAAAAACAATTCTGTATAACCTGAACCCGGCCGATAATGCCGTAATGGCAACCATGGCGGGCAACTTCAACGACGGGTCCACACCAGGCAAAATGCAGTTCGGAAGCGGATGGTGGTTCCTGGACCAGAAAGACGGTATGGAAGATCAGATCAACACCCTGTCCAATATGGGGTTACTAAGCAGGTTCGTAGGAATGCTTACCGACTCCAGAAGCCTCCTGTCATACCCCAGGCATGATTATTTCAGAAGGATCTTATGCAACCTGCTTGGCAATGATATCGAAAAGGGCGAAATACCTGCCGATTACGATCTTGTCGGGTCCATGGTGAAAAATATATGCTACCATAATGCGCGGGAATATTTCGGTTTTAAAGTTTGATTTCCTATATTAGGCGCTTGAAAAACGGAAAATCACGCTGTCAAAATGCTTTGTTAAGCCGCAGTGTGTCAGCAAGAAGTTGAATGGACCGGGCTTTGCACTCCCGTTCCGGATAATAAGCATAACTTTCATTTAATGTCAA
>SLGC01000438.1 GCA_007123885.1 Bacteroidales bacterium
AGTGGTTTTCTGACCTGCAAATCCCAGGGATAGTATGCCTGAAACAGCAATAATGCCGGATTTCAAAGTATTCATAAATATTCAGATTAATTCATAGGTATTACGAAACTTATCATGAAAATATGTACCCCTTCATTCAACTCACATGCAACAAGTAAACCAGACACATCCGAAATGCTTAATGAATAATACCTCTTGCTCTTTTGCCGGAAGCAGTGCAAAACGATATGTCTTATGTATTGTTTTCACTCTCATACAAGATAAGTATTTTTTTTTGATCACGCTATGTTTTTGTAAAAACGGTCCACTATAAGGGTAAAGATTGTTTCATAAAAACTTCGATGGTATGTCTAAAAAATAAAAAGACTTGTGGGGTTTACGACACTTATATAAAAATCCTGAATGATCACCAATCAATCCGGAAATCCATGGCAGGTTCAGCATGATGACAGATCAATCCGGCAAAATGTAATCTAAATAACATACCAGAAACATGAACTTTAATTACAGGCGGTTGTTTTATTTATGGCTTGCGAATAAAAACAGGATCTAAAATAAAGATAAAGATGTCTATATTCACTACCAGTAAGAAGAATTTTGTAAAACTCGAACTTAAGGGTATTTACAGGGATATTGGAAACCAGGTTTTGAGCCGTTCAGATCTTTCACCCCATAAGTATTTCCGTTTTGATTATTTCTATGAACAGGTTGAACGTATAGTGACCTCCGAATCGGTCAAACGTGTTATCATACAGCGGTGGTCCAGTTTTTCGGTTCCTGTATTCGGTGCCCTTGAGGAAATTCGTACTGCGATACAAAGATTAAGAAAGGCCGGGAAAGAAGTTTATTACTATGCACCGGAGTATAATACCTCTGACTGTTTTCTTGCCTCTGCCTGTAATTTCAGGGTTTTGCATCCCCTGGGCACTGTCTCTTTTCTGGGAAGGTCAATATCATCCGTTTTTTTCAGGAAGCTGTTTGAAAAACATGGTATAGAGACCACAGTTATCAGACGGGAACGATATAAGGGTGCGGCCGATTCATTCCGTACAGAAAAATATGATGAATATGCAAGGAAGCAGTATCAGGAGTTGCTTGACGGACTAATCGGCAGCATGAGGAAGGTGATTTCAGATTCATCCGGTACCGGTAAAAAAGAAGGTTTTTCAAAAGAAAAACTTGATGAAATGCTTGCCGGACGGATCTATATGGCATCAGAGGCACTTGAAACGGGACTCGTGGATGAATTAAACACCATTGATGACCTTACCAATCAGTGGAATTCTCAAAAGTTTAAGGGGAGGCAGGTAAAGATACGAAGCCGGTATGGAAAAGGACCACATGTTGCAATACTGGTTTTTGAAGGAATGATCGTAGAGGGAAATAATGCCCGCCATCCTGTTTTCGGGCAGGCTATAGGTGACCGGCCAATGATCAGGCTGATTCGCAAAGTAAGAAAAAACCGGTTCATCAAGGCCGTTATTTTCAGGATAAACAGCCAGGGTGGTTCAGCTGTGGCCAGCGAAAACATCCTGCGGGAACTTGATGCCCTGAACCGGGTAAAACCGGTTATAATATCAATGGGACCTGTCGCAGGCAGCGGTGGTTACTGGATATCCGGTACCGGCCGCAGGTTGTTTGCCCTTCCCACTACATTAACTGGTTCCATTGGGGTGCTTGCCCTTTTCTTCAATATTTCCGGTTTTCTCAATAAATATGGACTGACAACCGATTCAATAAAGCATGGTGATTCTGCCGACCTTGGTTCTGCTTACAGATCGTTGACCGACAGGGAAAAGAAAATGATTGATGAAAACATCGGGTTTCTTTACGGGAAGTTTCTTGACCATGTAGCGAAGGCGAGAAAATTATCCCGGGAAAAAGTGCATGACCTTGGCCAGGGAAGATTGTGGCTGGGCAATGATGCTGCAGGTCATGGTCTGGTTGATCAGGCAGGAGGACTATATGACGCTATGGCCTATGTTAAAGAGATATTGGGTAAAAAATCGGTGCGGTTCCTTTTTTTACCACGCCAGCCTTTCTTTGTCCGATTAATGACCAGACAGGGAGCGGCAACTGATTCCGGCCATACATCCCACATATTTACATCTTTAATGCGAAATTTATCATTAAAGTTTTCAGGATTGACATGGCAGGAAAATAATGTTGAAAATGAACCAATTGAAGGAATGCCTGGTATTTTTACCAGTGCGGTGCCACTGGCTCTGGTTCCGTTTTTGAAAGCTTGTCTTTCGGTTCATGGCGAACCTCTTTTAATGGATCCTGTCATGATTGATCTGATGACCGGTTCAGAAAATCCCGCTTTTTAATTAAAATGAAAATTGTGGCTCATTTGTTTCCGGCTAATTGAAATTCTCTCTCTTCGCCGTGCTGGAATTCATAAACCTTATCGATAATGCCGATATTCACCTTGTTGCTCCATCCCTCTTCAAAGGTGATCTTTATTCTTTCATGATTTATGGAAAGGGAGATCCAGTGCCGGCGATATTTGATGCGTGTGGTAATTTCCCGGATACATTGCGGAATAGCAGGATTTATCCATAGGGCTTCCTCGCCAACCTCAAGTCCGCAATATCCTCTTTGAACCAGATCCAATGAACCGGCCATGGCACCCAGGTGGATGCCCTCGGGAGTGGTGCCGCCCTGTATATCCTCAAAATCACTGATAAGCAGATCCTGGAACTTTTGCCATGACTTGTACCTGTCATATTTAGCATGTATCCATGAATAAACAAAGCGGCTCAGGGTAGATCCATGGGAAGTTCGGTTTTCATAATACTCGATGTTTCTTATAATCATGTTCTCATTGAAATCATAGCCCAATTTATTCATAATGGCTTTAAGTTCATCCCGGGCAAAAATGTAAAATAGCATCAATACATCCGCCTGCTTGCTGGCTTTGTACCTGTTGGGCGAGTCTCCCTCAGCTTCAAGGATCCTGTCCAGCCGCTGAATATCATCATATTTCTTCCTGTACTCATCCCAGGGAAATTCCTTGAGTTCCATATAGCCTTCAAACTGCTCAATAATACCATCTTCCCTTACGGGGACATACATCCTTGTGGCAATTTTTTCCCAGAGCCGGAGCTCAGTGTCTTCTATTTCAAGCTCCTTTAATAATTCCCGCTTGCGGCTGCCTTCTATCATTTCAAGAATTTCCAGGGCTTTCTGCAGTTGCCAGGCAACCATCACATTTGTATAGGCATTATTATTCAACCCTTTATGGCTGGAATCCGGATATGAGGTATGATATTCATCCGGGCCAACTATATTGTGGATCTCATACCGGTCCCGCTCTTCATTATAAATCGATTTGCTTGCCCAGAATAATGCAATACTGCAAAATATGGCAGCCCCGAAATGGGAAAGGAAATGCTGGTCTTCGGTGGACTGGTAGTAGGTCCAGACATTGTGGGCTATAGCAGCATTAACGTGTCTCTGTAAATGGGTATCGTCAGGGATCCATCTGCCCGATTCGGGATTGAGGTGGATAACCTGGCTTTCTTCCCGTCCGTTACTACCGCTTTGCCAGGGGAACATCGCCCCTTTATAACCTTCCTGTTTTGCAGCATACCGTGCTTCATCCAGCCGGTAATACCTGTACATCAGCAGGCTGCGGCTGATCTCGGGGAAACGGAGGTTAAGGAAGGGAAATATAAAAAGCTCATCCCAGAATATATGTCCCCTGTAGGCCTCACCATGAAGCCCCCTTGAAGGAACACCCACGTCCATGCCGATAGAATTCAGTGATACCGTCTGCAGGATATGGAAAGTATGAAGGCGCAAAAGCTGCTGGTTTTTTGAATTGTCCATTGCTATCAGGTCGGCCCGGTGCCATAACCTTTCCCAGGCGTGCTCATGACGCTGCAGTATATGATCAAAACGTCCGGCCCTTGAAATATTTTTGCATGCTTCCAGGGAAGCCTCGGCAGAAGCACGGTCCTTTGATGAATGGACCGACACGATTTTTTCCACGGTATAAGTCGATCCCTCATCAACTTCGAACGTCATGCACTGTTCTATATATTTTTCTCTTTGTCCTGTTTCACTTTCAGGGGTCAGTTTTTCCTCCCCCTTGTAGATCCTGGTGCGGGCTCCCTGTGCAACCGCAATTTTTGACTGCCGGGTTTCTACCATCAAAAGTATACTCTCTTCATTTATCCTGTGGGTGAAGAGATGGTCCAGG
>SLGC01000394.1 GCA_007123885.1 Bacteroidales bacterium
ATTTTTTTATAATTCCCTACTCTTTTTTGGCTTTTCGGGATCCGCCTTTTTAGGTTTTGAATTCGGCTTCCCCCATTTTTTCGCATGCCGGAGGTTTAGCAGGTTGTAAGCTTACAAAATAAAGATAGGATCCCAGCGTCCGGAAAAAAAGGACGCTGGAAAAATAATTGACCTCCGCTTGTTATTTCTACTTCTTCATTGTCAAGTGATTTTATATCTACTGAAATTTCAATATGAAAGGGCTCTTCATAATAAAAGGTCCTGCAGCTTTTGGAATATGAAATCGGGGCTCCTTCAAACTTCAAGTCGTCCATAATTTCATAGAGACGGGTCCTGCTGATGCCGACTGTCCTGGCAAATTCATCAGGACTCCCGGTATTTTCCTGTAATACCATCTTATGAATTCTTTCAATTCTTTCCAGATATCTAAAGATTTTCATTATTTTCAGGATGATTGGTTTCAGCTAATAATTGTTTTCACTCATAAAGACGCTTCGGATATTGCTCCGATTGATCTAAAAAATTTTAAAATATTTCAGTTAATGTTCCAATTGACTCGGGGCACCTGCTAATAATCCGTTTGACTCAAAGGATTGATGCTGCCATAAACTCTTCAATGGTCCGTCAGACTGGATCAGGTTTTCAAAATCACCTTCCTGGACTACCTTTCCCTGCTCCAATACTATTATTTTGTCTGCCATGCTTATAGTTGAAAGCCGGTGAGCAATCAGGATCGTTGTCTTCCCTGAATTTTTCAGATATTCAACTGTTTTCCTGACAAATGATTCGGCTACGGAATCAAGAGAGGAAGTGGCTTCATCAAGAATAAGGATTTCCGGATCACGGTACAGTGCCCTGGCAATGGCTATCCGTTGCTTTTGTCCGCCCGATAATGATGCGCCGTTTTCTCCGAGAAATGTGTTGAAGCCCGATGGTAATTGCTCAATGAACTCCATCATACCTAGGCGGGAACAAATTTCAATGACCTTGTCCGTATCCGGAGTGAAATCGTCAAGGCAGATGTTGTCAATCACATTACCTGAGAATAGGTCAATTTTCTGAGGTACTACAGATATAATTTTCCTTAGTGAATCGGTAGTAAACCGCCTGATATCATGTTCTCCCAAAAGGATACGGCCTGATTGAAGCTCATAAATATTCTGCAGGAGCGATGCTATGGTAGTTTTCCCGGAACCGCTTTCTCCGGTTATGGCAGTTATCTTTCCTTTGGTTATACGAAGGTTAAGTTCTTCAAAAACTTCCACCCTGGTGCCATACCTGAATCTCACATCCTCAAAAGTCAGATCTCCTGCCATTTCCGCGGTAAGCGTAATCAATCCATCTTTTTCCTCGGTGTCGAGGTCAAAGATCTCAAAAAGCCTGTCGGCTGCAATAATGGCATCCTGAAGGCTCCTGTTAAAACCAATAATGTCTGAAACCGGGGCGGTGAAGTAGCCGATCACGGCGTAAAAGGACAGGAGCTCACCCGGGGTGATGGAATTACTTAGTACGAAACCTGCACCTGCCCATAACACTATAAGTGTGAAGATCTGGGAAACGAAGCCTGTCGATCCGGATGAAAAGATGTTGTTAAGGCCCGATTTGTAAGTTGTACCCAGAAGGTCTACAAATCTCATTTCTGTTTTCATCGTGGCAGTATCTTCAAGGGCAAATCTTTTAATGGTAGCTACGGAACTCAGTGATTCAACAAGCTGAGCTTCCATATCTGCTGCTCTTTCCATAACCTTACGCTGTACCTTCCTGTTTAGTTTGTCATAGATAATATAAATGATCCCATATACAGGCACCACCAACAGGATAACAAGAGCCAGCCGCCAGTAGAAGGTGAACATCAGTGCAAATGATACTATCAGGATGAGAATGCTGACGATCATATTGATGGAAACATCATTTAAAAAAGCTCTTATTTTGACAGCATCTCCAATTCTTGAGATGATCTCACCCGTTCTCATGTTGTCAAAGAATGACTGGGGAAGTTTCATAAGGTGGCGGAAATAACCAAGTATAAGGCTGGCGTCGATCTTCTGTCCAACCTTCAGAACGAATAACCACTGGAAGAGGTTTAGGGTAACCCTCAGCAGGATTATAAATAACATTGCAACCCCCAGCAGGTTGAGCAGATTAAGATTCCCGGAAGGTATAACATTATCTACAAGTCTGCCGACAAAAATAGCGGTTGACAGTCCCAAAACAGAGAATATTACAGCACCGAAAAGTGCCTGTGTAAGAACTCCTGCGTTGGGCTTTACAAGATGCCACAGGCGCAGAAAGATAGCTTTCTTTTCATTTCCCGGCTTAAATTCATCTCCCGGCATCATTATCACAAGCACGCCGGTCCACTGCTCTTTAAAATCTTCATGAGAAATATTATGAATTTGCCCGTCGGCCGGATCCATCACTACAATATGTTTTGAAGTGGTACCGGTAATCACTACGAAGTGGTGCAATACTTCTTTTATTATCACATGTGCTATTGCAGGTTTTGGGATCTTAAAAAGACTTTCGAATTCACCCCTGACACCTTTGGCTGTAAAACCCATCTTCCTTGAAGCTTCAACCAGCCCGAGAATATTTGTTCCTTTTTTATCGGTGCCGGCAATTTGACGAATCCTGGAAACCGGGATACGGAGTTTGTAATGGGCAGCAATAGATGCCAGACAAGCAGCTCCGCAATCTGTGATATCGCGTTGTTTAATCTTGACCGGCATAAGCTATATCGGTTTTATGATAGGGATTAAGCCATTGATCCGCTTTATCAAAAAACAGGTTAAACAGGCTGCGCCTGGTTAACATGACCCTGGCTGTGAATGTCATTCCCTTGGTTACCTCCGTCTTAACTCCGTTTCGTGTCGAAAGACTTGTTCCCCGGGTATGACATCTGACCCTGAAGTAGGCTGATGATCCGTCGGATATCAGATCGTTTGATACTTCATGTATTTCCGTTTCAAGCATCCCCCATTGGTGATAATTAAAAGCATCCACCTGCAGGTTGACTGTTTGCCCTTTCTTTATAAATCCGATATCAGAGGGTTTCACGTAGAAAACTGCAAGCAGGTTGCCATCGGGAGAAACTTCTGCCAGTTGCTGTCCGGGAGTAACAATACTTCCCGGCTGTATATCCAGACTTTTAATGATGGTACCACTAACCGGTGAAGCTATTACCCTGTGACTTAATTCTTCCTGATTTCGTTCGATTTCGGCAGCCAGCCTTTTTTTCTCATCCAGCCGTTGTGCCAGGTCATTCTGCCACAGGGTCTGCTGGTATGCGATCAGCTGCTCTTTTCCGATCTTTTCCAGATGATATTTGTTGAGGATAATTTCATATTCTGCAGTCGAGATAACATTTTGTTCAAAAAGAGATCTTTTTCGTGAATATTCAACCTTAGTTGACTGGTATTTTTGATACTGTAGTTCCAGTTGCCTCTTGAAACTGGTATGTTCAGATCTGTACCGGGATGTTTTCAGTTGTCCGTCAAACGACTCAAATGAAGATCCGGTAAGCAATAAAAGATCCTCAATGCATGATCCATTTTCTATGAAAACAGATTCAAGAAAATTCAGCTGTGCAGTCAGCGCTTCAGAATCAATAATGAAGATTGTATCGCCCAGGGCTATACGACGACCTTCGTGGATGCTTGAATATAATACCCTGCCATATACAGGTGTGGTGATTGTCTGTTTTTCAATATCGGGCTGAAACAAACCTCTTGCCTGGATGGAAACATCAACATAGATGAACGGAAGAAGGGTCAGAAACAGGACAAGACCAATAATGATGATCCAATAGATGGAACGGCTTTTCTTTGAAATCCTTGCGGTATATAATTCAACTGAATGGTCCAGTACGGAATCCGGAAATAATCCCATAGCGAAATATTTTCAAAACTATAAGCTTACACCTTCAATCAGCCCAATTTGTAAAATCAAGTTAAAGACTTTTGGTATCGCATCCAAGGAAAATAAAGAAAAAAATCGTGAGCGGTCGAATTTAACAGCTAAGCGGTATGGATTCTTATCCAAATTTTGGCAAATAATAAGGGGACTAATGCTTTACCGTCTATTATTTTAGGAATTCATGGCTCGTCATCCTAATGTCAAGCATATTGCTGTCGAGTGCGTATATCCCGACCGGAATACGCTGAAGGAGATTTAATTTAACGATTGCCATTTC
>SLGC01000236.1 GCA_007123885.1 Bacteroidales bacterium
AATTAGTTCCCGGATTTTTCACAGGTTTGACCCGGATATTCACGGTTGATTGATTTGGTCTTTTCACTGATAATCGAACTTGTTGGGTGATTTTAAATCGTGAGTAACCGGTCCCATGTTTGTTCTTATTTATTCTTTCCCGGTAGTCCTCTCTTGAAGTTAGAATTTGTTCTTTAGTTCTTAAAGTCATCTCTTCGACTTTCTTTTCATCACCTGAGCTTTTTGAGGCTGGATGGGTGTGGTCTTCTGCGTTGTGTTATAATCAACTTTAGTTGCGGTTATGGAAAAACAGCCTGAAAAAAAACAGGAGCCTGGTTTCCTGGAGAGGGGAACCGGAAAGACCGGTTCCAATTCAATAGAGATACCTTCAATATCAATGCCTAAAGGGGGAGGCGCACTAAAGGGCATTGATGAGAAATTTACAGTGAATGCAGCAAACGGGACGGCATCATTTTCTGTTCCCCTCCCTTTCTCCAAAGCCAGGGGAACGGTTCCGGAAATTGCCCTCTCCTACAATTCCGGCGCGGGTAACGGTATCTTCGGAATGGGATGGAGCCTCGACCTGCCTACTATCAAAAGAAAGACAGATGACGGTCTGCCCCGGTATATGGACAGTTCCGGCAGCACGGCAAATCCCGGCAATGCCCATGGCACGGTCGACACATTATCCTATCCGGGTAATGCCGACGTGTTTGTTCTTGCCGGGTCAGAAGACCTTGTGCCTGAATTCAGGAAGGATCCGGATGGAAGTTTTTCCAGGGATATCCAGGGCAATTATATTGTCAGGGAAAACCCTTCTGCAGATGGCCATTATACAATAAGGTATTACAGGCCGAGGACCGAGGGATTATTCGCAAGGATCGAGAGGTGGAGCAACAAGGATGATATCATGTGGAAAGTAACCTCCAAAGAAAATATAACCACACTTTACGGATGGACTCCGGCCTCTCGGATTGCCGGCCAGCTTAGTCCCGGAATCCCCGGGAATCCAGAAAACAATAAAAGGATTTTTGAGTGGATGCCTGAGTTTGTATTTGATGATAAGGGCAACTGTACGCATTACATTTACAAAAAGGAGGATGAATTTGGTCTTGACGCCGCCCTGGCTCACAACCGGAACAGGCTTGCCAATGGGAAGATTACATACACTAATATCTACCCGGAGAAGATTCTTTATGGAAATAAAACTCCATATATCAAGCTGGGAGATCCTTTTCCACCTGAATCCGACTACCTGTTTTCCACAGTATTCGATTATGGCGAATTCAATTCCGTTAGTCCCTTTAACAAAATAAACCAATGGAATTTCAGGTCCGACCCCTTCTCCTCCTACCGTGCCGGTTTTGAGATCAGGACCACAAGGCTGTGTAGAAGAATTCTTCAATTCCATCATTTCAGGGGCGCCGATGAGTATGAGGGACTGGTAAAGAGCCTGGATTTTGGATACGGATCATTCAAGGGCAGCACTATAGCCACCCCGGGTGATCCGGGCGGACCTGGAAATGAATCGGGATCAGCACCGGGACCATCATCGGAGTCAGTATCCGAAAAAGGGCCTGTCAGCGATCTTACCTTTCTTGAGGCAATTACAGCTACAGGATATATCAGGAAGCAGGATGGCTCTTACAGCAGTAAGAGCTATCCTCCGGTTGAATTTGATTACCAGAAACATGAATGGAACAGCGAGGTAAAAATACCGGAACCGTCCGATATAGTCAACGCTCCCTCCGGAGTCGATGAGCAGGAGTACCGTCTTATTGACCTTTTCAATGAAGGGCTCCCGGGTATACTGACTGAACAGGGTACGGGCTGGTACTATAAACATAACCTTGGCGATGGCAATTTTGAGAGGGCAAAATTGATATCTCCCAAACCCTCCATGGAAGGATTGGGGCAGCAGCTTATACTTACAAGCCTCGATGGTGACGGGAGCAAACAGCTTGTCTGCTTCGACAAACAACCACGCGGGTTTTATGAAATCGACGGGACCAATCAATGGAAGCCGTTCATAAACTTCCAGTCCCTGCCAAATATTGAGACCGGCGGAGCATATACCAGGATGATTGATCTTAACGGCAACGGGAGGGCCGACCTGCTTATAACTGAAAACGATCTTTTTACCTGGTACCCGTCAGAGGGCAGGGGTGGATTTGCCCCGGCCAGGCAAGTCCCCTTTACATTGCATGAAGAAGATGGTCCACGCCTTATTTTTGCCGACAGCGAACAGAAAATATTCCTGGCCGATATGTCCGGAGACGGGCTAACCGACATTGTACGAATTCGTAATTCTGAAGTATGCTACTGGCCGAACCTGGGTTATGGACATTTCGGAAAAAGGGTCGTCATGGATAATTCCCCATTATTTGATCATCCTGAAATATTCAATCCACGCTACATAAGGCTCACTGATATAGACGGGTCGGGGACAACCGATATTATTTACCTTGGCAAAAACAAATTTACTTGCTGGCTGAACCTTAGCGGAAACAGTTTTGCCCAAACCCCTTTTGAGATCGGCTCATTCCCTGCAATGCACGACCAATCTGCCATCTCCATTGCCGATCTGCCGGGTAACGGACTAGCTTGCATCGTATGGTCGAGCCCTCTTCCGGCCGACTCCCGGAAGCCCCTCAGGTATATAGACTTTATGGCTGGAAAAAAACCGCACCTTATGATTGGTTACCGCACTAATCTTGGCAAGGAGGTTTCATTTGAGTACACGCCTTCAACCAGGTTCTACCTGAATGACAAAAAAGAGGGCAAGCCCTGGGTGACAAGGCTCCATTTCCCGGTTCATTGTGTTTCAAAAACCATAGCCGAAGACAAAATATCCAATCATGTATTAATAAGCAGCTATAGTTATCATCATGGCTATTTTGACCATTCCGAAAAAGAGTTCAGAGGATTTGGCATGGTTGAGCAGGTGGATTCTGAACATACTGGAAGTTATGTTAAGGCAGATCAGGAAAAATTAATTCTCAGGGAGCTGGATCAGGATCCGGTTGTTAAAAGATCATGGTTTCATACTGGTTTTGCGCCCATGGGAGAGAGCCTGCAGGAGCTGTTCGCCGATAATTACTGGTACAATGAGCTCAGAAGAAACGGGTTTTTACATGCATCCAATCACGAAAAGATCTTTACGGATAATGAAATTAAATTTTCCCAGGATATTAATTATGCCGGAGAGGGATTATCATCGGTGGAAGCGCATCAGGCTCACAGGTCAGCCAAAAGCATGGTATTGCGAACAGAGCTCTTCACAAGGGATGCAATAAAAAACGGTGATACCCTTGAAGCGAAAAGAAAGGAGCTGACTCCTTTTATAGTTACCTCTCACAACTTTCAAATTGAGTTGATCCAGCCCAAAGGGTTTAACAAACATGCTGTGTTCAGAGTACGGGAGAAAGAAGTACTGACTTACAGCTACGAAAGAGATCTGGATAACCCTCGTATATCACATCAGCTTACCATCATGGCTGACCAATATGGCAATCCGCTTGAATCGGCGTCTGTATTTTACCCGCGGCTGGTTCCCGATAACAGTCTCCCAGCTGTGATTGGTGAGGAGCAGGCCAAGACTGTGATTATTTATACCAGTCGCAAATACACCAACGATATTATTAAACCTTCAGCCTATCGGTTACGCTTGCCATCTGAAGTTGAAACATGGGAACTCAGGGGCGTGCCAATTTCTGGAGATTTATATCGTATATCGGATTTTGACCAGATACTCAGCGATACTTTGTCGACAACCGTGCCTTATCATCAGCATGATGTGCCGCTAACTCCCGGAAAAGCACAAAAACGGCTGATCGAACATGTTCGCTTAACCTATTATGCAAATAATCTTGCCGGGCCATTGCCCCTGCATCACCTTGAGTCTCTTGCCCTGCCTTATGAGAATTATCAGCTTGCATTGACTCCTGTGCTCCTTGCAGACATATACGGACCTAAAGTAAATGATGCAATGATGGCTGAATGCAAATACCGCCACAGCGAAGGAGATAACAACTGGTGGATTGGGTCAGGCATTGTTAGTTATATTGAAAACGGTGAAACGGTCAATCACGCTGTTGAAAGATTTTTCTCGCCGGTATCATATAAAGATTCATACGGTGCTGAAACCCGTGTTATGTATTACGGCAAATATTTTCTGCTTATAAATGAAACAATTGATGCTTTTGG
>SLGC01000059.1 GCA_007123885.1 Bacteroidales bacterium
GTCGATGCTTAAAATACTCGGATATTAATTGCTATATTTATATAATAATATAGATCCCGCATGAAAAATTATGGAGGGTTAACCCGGGAATTTTCCGGAAGGGATAATTCTGAAATTGTCATAATACCTGTTCCATACGATGAAACCAGCACCTGGATAAAAGGATCTGACAAAGGGCCTGATGCTATAATCGAAGCATCCGCCAATATGGAACTTTATGATATTGAAACCGGGACAGAGGTCTATCGCCGGGGAATACTCACCGATAAACCCGTTTCAACAAAATCAAGCCCGGAAGAAATGTCCGGTGCAGTATTTGAAAGGGTAAGCGGATACCTTGAAAAAGGAATATTCCCGGTTGTTGTTGGCGGTGAACATTCAGTATCCATTGGCAGCATACAGGCATGTGCCGCATATCATTCCGGTCTTTCGGTGCTTCAGCTTGATGCACACAGTGATCTCAGGGATGAATATGAAGGCTCAAAATATAACCATGCTTGTGTAATGGCAAGAGCAAGGGAGGTGGCACCGATAATTCAGGTTGGTATCAGGGCATCTGATTCAGAAGAACTCGCCCTGCTTGATACCAAAAGAGTTTTTTTTGCACATCAGATACAGGATGACGATAATTGGATGAGAAGGGCAGTTGATCTGCTTACCGGTAATGTTTACATTACTATCGATCTCGATGTATTCGACCCTTCGATCATGCCTTCCACCGGAACTCCTGAACCTGGCGGAATGGGATGGTACCAGTGCATGACACTTCTTAAAAAAGTAATATCGGATAAAAACCTTGTTGGATTCGATGTGGTGGAACTTTGCCCATCAGAATCAAACAGGGCTCCTGATTTTATGGCTGCTAAACTGATTTACAGATTACTCAGTATGCAATATGCAAAAACGGATAACAAACTAAAATTATAAATAATAATGGGAAAAAAAGATTTGCTTAAAGACGCTGTGATACATGCAGATATCAAATCATTTGATGCTACGCCTATAATAGATACAATGCGGAATATGTCGTTCACATCGCGTGACACAGCAACCGCTGCCGACATATATACCAGGATGCTTAATGAGGACGACTGCTCGGTAATACTTACACTTGCAGGAAGTACAAGTGCAGGAGGATGTATGCAGGTTTATGTGGACATGGTTAAAAGCAATATGATAGATGTCATTGTAGCTACCGGGGCCTCAATAGTGGATATGGATTTTTTTGAGGCACTGGGTTTCAGGCACTACAAAGGCTCGTCCTGGGCAGACGACAAAAAGCTCCGGGAAAATTATATTGACCGTATTTATGACACATACATTGATGAGGAAGAATTGCAGATTTGCGATCATACAGTAAAGGAAATTGCAGACGGAATGGACCCGGGAGCTTACTCTTCACGGGAGTTTATCAGGGAGATGGGCAGATATCTTGTTGAAAACAGCAAAAAGAAGGATTCCCTTGTCCAGGTCTGTTATGAACATAATGTACCCATTTTCTGTCCGGCATTTACCGACAGCAGTGCAGGATTTGGCCTGGTGAAGCATCAGTGGGAAAATCCCGGCAGACACATATATCTGGATTCCATCAAGGATTTTCTTGAACTCACCAGGATAAAGATGGCCGCCCCGACAACCGGCCTGTTTATGATCGGCGGAGGCGTACCGAAAAATTTTGCGCAGGATACGGTTATCTGCGCTGAAATTCTTGGAAAAGATGTGGAAATGCACAAATATGCAATACAGATCACTGTAGCAGATGCAAGGGATGGCGCCTGCTCATCCTCAACACTCAAGGAGGCCGCCTCCTGGGGAAAGGTCGACACAGTCTATGAGCAGATGGTATACGCGGAAGCTACTTCAGTGCTGCCTCTTATTGCCAGTTATCTTTATCACAAAGGTGACTGGAAAAAACGGACACAAAAGAAGTGGGCCACCCTGCTGGATAATATTATGATAAGCAGCAAATAATGATCACCCTTTTCAGGGAAGTCTTTGGTGAAGCCTCCCTGGAAAAAATCAGAACCGGCATTCAGGGAAATGCCGGTTTTTTCTTTTGTTTTCAGTTGAATAATGGATAGCGTATAGTTTACCTGAAAAGCTGAAACGGTCTGCCGGGATCCATCGGAACAGATATCCTGAATATCATTGAAAATCGGTTTTGAGTACCTGGAACTCTGTTCTCCTGTTGATCTGGTGGGCTGTTTCCCTCTGTTCCTCAGTTGGAAGAGTTTCTATGAATTCTTCGGTCAGAAGCGTGCCTTCGGGAAGAAAGGGATACACCGATGAAAGCCGCTGGTCGATCATTCTTGGTCGTGATTTGCCATATCCGGCAGCAACCAGCCTGTCTTTGGATATTCCGTTTTCTATCAGATAATCAACAACCGATTGAGCCCGTTTCTGCGACAACTCTATGTTGTGTGCAGCTCCTCCCCTTGAATCGGTATGTGAAGCCAGTTCAATTGTAATGCCGGGATTGGTATTAAGGGTTTCTACAAGCCTGTCCAGCGCCACCATCGATTCAGGTCTCAGGTCCCATCTTGCAAAATCATACAGGATGTTGGGAAGTTCAATAGGCTTTTCGTGAGACTGGATCTCAATTGATATGGAAAAATCCCTGCTACGATCAAGTCCCCTCGTAGTGACTCCGTTTTTATCAGTGAGATATCCTTCTTTTGATGCAAGAAACACATAATCGGTTTCCGGTCTGAGCATAAAACGGAACCGGCCGTTTTCTCCTGTATTGATCTCCAGTATTGTTCCGTCGCTTCCAACCATTTTTACAGCTGAACCGGGAATAACCTCTTCTGTATCTGCATCCGTTACTACCCCCTCAACATTAAAAACCAAAGGCGGAAGGTAAAAAGAGTAAATATTATCCACATTCCATCTGCCGCGGTTTGAACTGAAAAAACCTCTTTCCGTATCAGCTTCAAACACAACACCAAAATCATCGGCAGGTGAATTTACAGGGTATCCCATATTGCTGACTTTCCATCCGTCAGTGGTTTGTTCGGCCTTGAATATATCAAGCCCGCCCATTCCGGGATGTCCGTTAGATGAAAAATAAAGTGTTCCATCTGGATGAACGTATGGAAAAACCTCATCTCCCGTAGTGTTGATTTCCGGTCCGAGATTGACAGGCCTGCCCCAGGGTGCATTTCTGTTACTTCGCGTAACTTTCCAGATATCCTTTCCTCCTTCACCACCCGGCATATCGGATACAAAATAAAGTGTAAGATCATCGGGAGAAACAGCCGGATGAGCAGCTATCAAAGTATCCGGAGCCAGATTTAACTGTTCGGGCCGCCCCCAACGATCGCCGCTGCGGGGAACCTGGTAAATCTCACATCCGTTGGATCTTCTTCTTACCGCTTTGCAGCTGGTAAAGTACATTACGGTATGGTTTCTGTTAAATGCAGGGGTGCCCTCGTCAAATTCGGAATTGATATCTTCAACAGGTACAGGAGTACTCCAGATGCCCTGCCTGTCTTTTCGAGATTCATAAATGTTTGAGAAGTATTCTCCTGTTGCACCATGCCTGTTATTTCGCTCATTTTTCCTGGCTGAAGTGAAATAAACAAGGGAATAATCACTGTTGGCAAATGCCGGTGAGAAATCACTTTCCCGTGAATTAAAGAAATTGACCTCCATTACCTCGTAGGCTGAAGGATTTTCCATCCAGTGCATTGCAATCCTGGATGAATTAATACCTGCTTCACCCCGCGGATCATCCGGTACCAAATCGTGGTATATACCGAACTGCTCGATGGCCTCTTCATATTTCCCGCTCATCTTAAGAGCCTCTCCCAGGTACCAGTGCACCACCGGATCGGGATGATTGCGGCCCACCGCCCTTCTGAACCAGGATTCACTCTGACGGATATCCGAAACCTTCATATAGCACTTTGCTATTGTAAATATGATCTGTGTACGCAGATCCCGGTCACTAACAGATGTATAAGCCCTCCGGTACAGATCGATGGCCTCATGGTACTCACCTGTTGAAAGTGCACGTTCGGCCCTTTCCAGTCGCCTGGACTGGGCTTCTGTACCGTGGCAAATGGATAATCCCAGAATTATGAAAACGAGAGCGGTATGAATCCTCATATGATGAGAAACATTAAAATCCAACAGGTAAAAGTAGAAATTTTTCATTAAAAAAAAAACAAAAAGATTTTTA
>SLGC01000213.1 GCA_007123885.1 Bacteroidales bacterium
GCAATGACGATATCGATTTCGGTCACACCGGCAGATTGAAGATACCCCGCAGCATTCCCGTCGCGCGGACCGGCATCTATAAGCATGGTTTTCGAGGGTGTCAGCACCAGTACTGCATCCCCCTGTCCGACATCAATAAAATGGACCTCAAACCTGAATTCCCGTGATGCCGGATCCTGTTCCGGGCCGTCCATTCCGGTCTGCCTGTCACCACAACCTACACAGATGAAAAGTACAGCCAATAAATTCAGGATAAATTTCCCCGAAAGGGATACAGCATAGTTATGATAAGATGAGGCCATAAAAAAGTTCAATAATCTTATTCAAGTATAAGGATATTCTGGTTATTATCAATGGTGATCGCCCGAATTATTCTACCCTCCAGGGTCATGCCGGTTATATACAGCAAAAGTGCTTGAGAGCCGTAAATAATGTCATATGTGAATTCTTTCATGATCAGGAAATAAGGGGGATTGAATTATGAGTGCCTGTTTTTCATTGTAAAGTGATAATGTGTTGCATGCCGACGTCTGCCACACATCATAATGGAACATCGCCGGCATCAGCTACATATCCGATGCGGCTGGCCGGGTAATTCGGGGTGAGTACAGTGTTGGCGGATTTGATTAACTGACTAAATCTTCGAGGAATTCACGGGTTTTTACTGCCTCCGCATTAGTATAGTCAAGTTCACCGGTAGAAATTGCTTCAACAAGTAATGGTCCTCTTGTAAAACCACCTTCTCTGAGGCTGCTTAAAACCTTCGGAAAATCTACATCACCGGTGCCCGGAGTGATATTGATAATATTTGGCCTGCGGAAATCCTTTATGCACATTCCTACCACTAACCCCTTAACATCAGCAACATCATCTACGGGATCTAATTCGCCTTTGGTATACCAGAAGATGTTGCCGGGATCATACCAGAGACGGAAGTTTTCGTGATTGATCTGTTCGATGCGCTGGCGACATTGGAGTCCTGTAGTTATGGTATTACCATGCGGTTTGATATTCAGGCGTACTCCCTTTTCGGCAGCATAGTCACAACACTCAGCAATTACTTTGTAATATGGTTCATCAAGTTCAGGTGAGAAAATACCGCCAAGCATTACATCAGGACAACCTGCAATGGAACAGCTGTCAATCAATCTTTGTAATCCGGCAATTCCTTCGTTAACTGAATTTCTTACATCGAAGTTTTGTCCGTAAGCCCCTGCAATTATTAATCCACGTTTATTTGCTTCCTCTGCAATTTCTGCAGCCATTTCAGGGGTAGTCTCAGGAGTCATAAGCAGACCTTTGTCGTGTGTCATTAGCCCGACATATTTATACCCTGTTTCTGCGATGTTATCGAAAGCCACACGATAATCATACTGATTCCAGGGCCTTGTGAAACAACCGATCTGATACCGTTCCGTTTTGCATGAGGAGAGTACTGAGGCAGCTGTTGTAGCAAGCAATACCTTGCCAATAAAATGCCTGCGCGATAATGTATTGTCAGGCTTCTGATTTTTTCTGGTAGTTGGGGTAAACTTATTCATAGTTAATTTTTTATGATTAGTGGTTATGCAGTAATTTTATCGAAATTAGTCTTGAAATTGTGTATGATAAGGAAATATTTGTGATTGATCATTCTCTTAATTTACTTATATTTAGCACTATGCAACCGAAACACAAAACCATGCCGCTCAGTTAAGATATAACAGCCTGACTTAAAAATTCTTCGATTTTGTTTTGTCAATTTTAAATCAGTTTTAAGACTATTAGAGATCATAATATTAGTAAAAAAATTGCTAAATCGAACTACCCAACCCGGAAGATGTATTTTTGTGTCCGCCTTTTAATACGCAGAGCAAATTTTTTACTGGCCCCGTTTATTTAAATATCCCGTCGTTACCGGGACCACTATATGATGCCCTTATCTATGCAGTGGCAGTAGCAGTTATTTCATTTGATCTGTCTCGGGATAGTTCGGTTTCCGGGGAATGTGAATTTCTTTTCACGTATGTGTCAAAATTCAACAAAAACATCCGCCGTCACCGGCGCCAATGTTTTTGATATACCGGAGCCATTTGGCTTTTTTTCAAGCCTGTTCAACTAACTTGCTCCATTGCTTTGGTAGCCTGGTATCCCGGAATACAAAATCCCCTTTGAAAAATCAAAGAGTAAATCGGTAAGTGGCTGTGTTGCCGTCGGGATAAATACCCTGTATAACCACATTGCCCGAATAGTCATCGAGCAACTGAACTATGTGGGAGGGTTCCCTTATCAGCTGATTATTGATGCCGACAATAATAAATCCTTCCCGCATGCCGGACTCCTGGAATTCGCCTGGTCCGATATCCGTTACCTGTATCCCGCCGGGAAGTTCAAATTTTTCCCGGTACTCCCGGGGCACCATCCGGAAGGTGGCCCCCATAAGGGTTTCCTCCTGCTGCATGACCATTTGCATATGCTCCTCCATACCTATAAGGCTGGCAGTAAATTCTCTCCTGGTACCGTCGCGCAGCACCAGGAATTCCACCCTGTCGCCGGGATGATGACGGCTTACTGCCATCTGAAGTTCACCGGGACTGTTAACGGAGGTTCCGTTGACTTCAAGGATCACGTCTCCTTCGCGGATCCCTGCCTGATCGGCGGCACTGCCATCGACCGTCCTCTCCACGTAAACTCCTTCAAAGTCATCAAGCCCTTGTTCTTCAGCAAGGTCAGGGGTGATCTCCCTTATGCTGACACCGAGAATTCCGCGTCGCACCTCGCCGTATTCCATAATATCATCGGCCACCCTTTCAACTATCGCTACAGGTACGGCAAAGGCGGTGCCTATGTGGGTACGGGTAGGAGAAATAATAAGGGTGGGAACTCCCACCAGTTCGCCATCCAGGTTAACAAGGGCGCCGCCACTGTTTCCGACATTGATGGCGGCATCGGTCTGCAAAAATGATTCGAGGGGCATATCGCCTTCCTGCAGGACGCCGAGAGTCCTCTCCTTGGCGCTGATAATTCCTGCCGTAACTGATGAGGTCAGTCCGAAGGGATTACCCACGGCAAGCACCCATTCGCCAATCTCAAGATCGCCAGAGCTACCGAACTCAATGTAGGGGAGATCGTTTTCCTCTATCTTTAAAAGTGCAATATCGGTGTTGGGATCCGATCCGACCATCCTGGCGCTGTACCTGCGCTGATCATGGAGGGTGACTTCGATCTCATCCGCTTCCGAGATCACATGATAGTTTGTTACAATATACCCGTCATCGGTAATGATGACTCCTGAGCCTGCGCCTTCCTGGGGTTCAGGTTCCCTGCCTTCATCGCGCGGTGAGAAAAAACGCTCCATGATGCCTTCTGCCTCAGCTTCTTTTACCACCCTGACATGCACAACCCCGTTGATGGCTTTATTTGCAGCCTCCCTGAAATCCAGTTCAATGGGAGTGCCGGTCCTTTCCTGTGGTTCAGCCAGGATACTATTCCCGGCCGATGAATTCACTGCCAGGGCAGTTGCAAAAGTCAAACTGATTGCAATTTGTGCAATCGAATTAATTGTTTTCATAGTTTTAATCTCCTTTCTGCCTTTCCCATATAATCCGATAGGTGGGATCAAGGCCTTAGTTATTAATTTTTTGATCGTTTCATGCCATAACAGTGTGGCGCAAAAACCGTTCCGGCCATCAGGTCATATGAAGCATAAACTTCGTTCACGGGATCGTATCGATATAACTACACATCACTTCCTGCTCTCCATCAGCAGGCCGGCCGGTATAGGTTCGGCCAGCCTCCATCGATACTCATCGGCCTGGCATCATATGACATCACAAAGCTCGCCTCACCCAGGAAAAGATGCGACATGGCAAGCCCGGGCCCTCCGGAAGCAAGAAGGAGATTATATATTGATATTTACTTCTTCTGGGTGATACGATTTTTCTTTTTTCTGAAAACTTTCAATGATCAGAGTTGTTTTACTTTAGAAAAAAAACTTAAAATTATGGAAAAGATAAAAGCGCTGGATAGCACACTTCCAATGCTTACAGAGGGATATCCCTACTTCCTGAATAAATTCAGAGACAAAAAAACCAATGCACTGGAGACACGTATCTTGTTCGATAAAACAATATGTTTGAGAGGCGAAGAAGCAGCAAAACTGTTTTACGACAAGTCGAAATTCCGGAGAGCTGGTGCTGCCCC
>SLGC01000253.1 GCA_007123885.1 Bacteroidales bacterium
ATTTGATGAATGTTGGCAGGCTGATGAAAGCCGGCAAGATCTTCAAGCAAAAAAAAGGCATTTATATCAAACTCGACTGAAGGTTTTTCGGGATCAACAATACGTGCATTGCCTCTTACACTACCGTTCCCGAAAACAGAAGAAAAATTACGGATGATTATTGATGCAGGATGCCGATTTTCATTATCTCCATTATTATAACTGGCTGAAAAGCTTATGCCGGTCAGCTGCATTCCGGTATCCCTGCGGGTAATCTTTCCATCCCTTGAATTAACATCGGCCGAAATACGGGACATTACATCTTCGTGTTCCTTTTTGGAATATTCGGCAGCAAAATCGATTTTACCTTCGAACTTGTATTTTTCTTCGAGATGTGATTTAATATTCACAGGTAAAAGATTGATCACTCTTCCGATATTAATTTCGCTGCCATGAAAGTCCATACTCAGTCCACTGGTCTCACCAGGCATATATTTACCCGATGCATTTATCTTCAATCCTGATATTTCAAGAACACCGTCTTCAATATTTACTAACTCGTCATTCCCATCCAGAATGCCCTTTAGAAATATGTCGTGATTTTCATTATACCGGAAATTCCCATAGATAATCTCGTTGCTTGTGCCTCTAATCTCGCCTGCAAGCCTGTAATCTGACGCCCTGAAATTCCCTTTCATCTCAAGCTGCCTGATTCCGGTATCGAGAAGAAGGCCGTTTTGCAGATTGTTAAATTTAATCCTGTAACCGGAAAAACGCAGATTCTGAAGATCGAGGTTGAAACTGCCGGAAGCCGGCTCAGAGGTTTTCCAGATAAAATAATTTCCCCGACCATCATGATTCACCTCAAGAAAAACAACGCCGTTACGAGCATGAATATCGGTTATTCTGTATCTTCCCCTGATTATATCCTTTAAATTGAATTGCAGAAACAGGTTTTGGGCTGAGAACAGTGTGTCATTCGGCTGGTTAGAGCCAGAAGATACAAAATCATCGGGAACCTTGACAAGTACATCCCTGAACTCAACTGAGGCACGTGGAAATTTCCGCAACACTGAAAATGAAATATCATTGACATTGATCCTGGTATTTATATGCTTGTTGATTTCATTTACAACCAGTTCTTTAACATCATCCTGAAAGTACCAGGAAACAATGATGCCGGTAACACAAACAGCAGAAATAACAAAAAGAATGGATGCCAGGGCAATTTTCAGTTTTCGTGACATATAATCTGCGTTAAAATCACCGGCCATAATAATAGAGGCAGGTTACAAGGGATAAACAAATTGTTTAACGTTAAATCCTGACTTAAAATTTTGGGGTGACTGATATAAAATTACCGGTCAGGGTCTGGTGCAGTCTTTTCAATCAAGAAAAGAAAGATCATCTTCCGGCCCAACTTCAACCGCCGCAGTACCGTATTTAAAAATACGCATTGTTCGGGTGCCCAGAAGGCTCATATTATCTCCTTCCTTTAATAAAATCGAACCTTCTCTCAGTCCGGCCACATATATCTCCTGATTGATCTCAATATATTCCTCAATACGCATTTCCCTGGTTTCTCCGGCATGGCCATCAGGATTTGCATCAAGATAATGAGGGTTTATCTGGAATCTAACAAACCCGAATGTTTTGAAACTTTCAGGTTGCACCACCGGCATATCATTTGTTGTACAAATAGTGGGGCAGGCAACATTCGCACCTGCACTCCAGCCAATATAAGGAATACCTTCGTTAACCCTTTTCCGGATTATTTCAACAAGCCGGTTTTTATGCAGCAGTTCTGCCAGCCGGAAAGTATTCCCTCCTCCAACAATAATAGCACTTGCTTCTTTTACGGCTTTAACAGGATCATCAAAATGATGTATAGAAATAATCTCTTGCCCGATTTGGTTAAACCGTTCCATGACCTTCCTTTCATAGGCATCCCATGTAACAGTGATCCCGGCATATGGAACAAAAAGCGACCTGACTTTTTGTGAGCCAAGAAAGTTCTTTATATCATTTTTAGGATATTCAAGATATTCTTCGCCGGCATTAGTGGAATTGCTCATTAAAAGCAGTCGCATGGGATTCATTTTTAATTGGTTCGCAAGTTATTCCGTAAAATTAGCTTTATTGCGTTTTACCTCAACAAACTTGTCCAGGTAGTTGAACGTGTCAACTATCATGATCTTTCCGGAAAGAACATTGTCCTGTCCGGTAATTATTTTCAGCACCTCATTTGCAAGTATTGAGCCTGTAACCCCGGGCAGGATCCCGGGCATGCCGGTTATGTTTTTTGCACATTCTCCATCACTCCTTTCAGAGTTTTCAGAATAAGCACACCGATAAGAGGGCCCTGATTTGTAGTTGAAAACCGAAACCCTTCCTTCAAGTTTGCATACCCAGCCATATACCATCACCTTGTTATATTTGATGCATTCATCATTTATAAGATAGTGAACATTGCTTTTATTTGTGGTATCAACGATTATGTCATAGTTGGGAATGATTGAAGAAGAATTGTTACCATGCAGCTGCACGTTCAGCATATTGAATCTTATTAAAGGATTAAGATCGGATAACCTGCCTTTCGTAACGACCGCCTTTAGCTTCCCGATATCATGCATCCCGTAAAAAACCTGGTGACTGAGATTTTCCTCCTCGATTATATCGAAATCCATAAGACCGAGTGTTCCAACCCCCATTGCAGTTAGATACTGCAGAACAAACGAACCCAGGCCGCCAATACCGATAACCAGCACCTTTCCTTTTTTAAGCTTTTCCTGCCCTGAGGCGCCGATGCCGGGTAGAAGCATCTGCAGTTTATACCGTTTCTTTTCAATTTCTGTTAAAGTACTTTGATCGCCCATTTATTGATCATTAAGTTTAGCATGAGCCAGGATAATGGCAAAATTAAGTATGAATTAATCAATTACCAAAGAACAGGCCCAACAAGGCCTGAAAAAAACACTTGCCACAGGTTCGGGATTTAGTGGCAGGACCAGGAACAGGCCCAACAAGGCCTGAAAAAAACAGCTGCCACAGGTTCGGGATTTAGTGGCAGACAGTTTCAATTGGGTTAAATTTACCGGGGTGTATTGCGTAAAACCGCATGAATGCATTCACCGGCAACCTAAAACCCTACCAGCGAAAACCCTGCAGATACCGGATAGAGGACCGGACCCCGCCCGGTTTGGAATAGTGTTGAAGGGTAAAAGTTGGCATACAGGTTGAGTGCACGGTAACCCGCACGAACAGTCAGGCCATAACGGAAGGGTCTGAGATAAAAGTCATCCCTCACCTTCTCCCTGCTTCTTCTTGAATTTTCACGGTAAACAACCCTTGTATTGGAGCCTATATTCAAACCTCCGATAACTCCTGCAGCCAAATGGGCTCTTTGCGACCGCCTGGGATGGTTTGTCTGGAATTCAACAAGAAGAGGAACCGTCAGATAATGTGTTCTCAGCCTGCTTCTTATCAGGTTTATGCCCTCCCGGTCATAGTCAATGGGAGCAATAATTCCTTCAATCTTTGTAATGGAGACAGGATTGGCAAAACGGTAATTGTTCATTTCAAGTCCCAGTCCCGTGACAAGCCCGATATTATTATCGGAGATTGTAAGACTGTACTGTAGAAAATTCAGGTTCAGATTAAGGGATCTTGCTGAATGAAGTTCCATGAACTGTTCTTCCGGTCCCATCGAAAAATCACGGTCCAGGTAACTATTCAGTCCCAATTCCAATCCTCGCCAGTTTCCGCGGAAAGGTCTTGTAGGCCTGATCCTTTCATTACGTCCGGGACTTTCACTTTCAAAAATGCTTATATCGGTACCCCCCTCTCTCTTTTCAATGATCCTTATTATCCGGTTGCCGAGTCTTATAGTTGTAGTATCCGTTTCCTGCGGGGCAATAACCACGGTATCATTTTCCTGGCTGCCGGGCTCTCCCTCTTCCAGCCTTTCTGCACGTTGTATCATATCATTATCTCTCTGGGCAACAGCCTGCCCAATAGCCATGCTTAAAGCAATACTCAGGGTTAATATTACTAAATATTTGTTTTTCATGTTCATGTGTTTAATATTTATAAAATGCTTTGCAGTAAGCAAGCTGATGTGACTGTTTTCGATGATTCAAAACTTGCTTATTACTGTGACGTTCATTCAATACCAAATGTTACAATTATTCATTACCGGTTGACCGCCTGAATTCGATAATCCCCGATGAAAAGGCAACATGAACCAGGTTGCCGTCATGGTCATATTCGCGTTCAAGCAACAGGTCTGTTCCGGTTACCGTATTTATCCCTTTAATTCCGGCGCTGGCCAAATCCCAGAAAGTCAGACGGTCGGGTTCTTCATCCGGCTTCCGGCTACGGGAAAATAACGCTATAATTCCCGCGGTACGCGAATCACTATTATAATTTTCATAATCCGCGAATTCAGTTGTTCCTGGCAGTTTTCCATAGCCGGTTATTTCAGCAATGGTAAAAACATGAGGGTCACCGTGGGATTCAATAACCAGAATTCCGGGTAGGCGTTGTTCACTCAAAACCAGCGGTTCTTCTCTTTCCCGGTACGGTAACCCCTTCCCGGAAAAAGGTTCTTCTTTAACTATAACTTCAGATGTTTTGGATAATAAAGTTTCCTGGTTGATTTCAGGTCCAACTTGAAGGTCATCAGGTATTGATTCGGGTATCAACGCTGGTTCCGGGATTTTGATATCTGATATTAACTCATCAGCATCTGTAAAAGGCGGTATAGTTGTGATTTGCGGTGCGAAATGTTCTTGCCTGATTCCGGTAACAAAAAGGTATGCCGATAAAAGAATTACTATTGAGGCAGCTATTGAAGCGATCCTGAACACCAGCTTCCTGACCGGTACCGGTTTTACAACATTTCTTTTCAACTTGATCCTGGAAGGAAAAACAACAGACCGGTCGGCTTTTAGCAAAAGCTTGTCATAAAGTGATGCACCAGGGTAAAATTCAGGATTTTCCCGGAGAAACAGTTCAAGCTTTTTAGTACCTGCAGCCGGTAAATCTCCTTCCAGCCGGGCTATGCAGAACTGATCATAATTGTTTTTTGTAACATTTTGTGCAAGTCCCCCTTTTTTAAGATCATCCTTGAAAGAAAAATGGTTTTCTTCAGAGGGAAGCATAAAGCCTTTAATATCAAAATCAGCAGCTAATCCCGGATTTTCATTCAGAAACCGGATCAGCTTTTCCTCATTTTCGGCCGTGAGATTTCCTTCAATCATATCAAGAAGAAAAGCTTCGTAATTATCCCTGTTGATCTCCATTAGTATTATATTTTTGTTAAATCAACACTTCCATCCTGCCAATGTACTTTTTCATATACATCCTGGCCCGGTATATATATACCTTAACCTGTGATTCGTTTAAGCCGGTAATTTCACCTATTTCACTGTATGAATACCCTTCATAATCCCTGAGCATAAGTACTGATCTTTGTATATCGGGAAGCAGTTTTACAGCTTCATGTAATACCTGGTTCAGATCAGTATACTGAACTGAATGGGCATGCTGTTCCTCATTAACATGATCAAAACCAACTCTCCTTTTATCCTTCCTGAGCATATCTATCATAGTATGATATGCAATAGAAAAAAGATAGGATTTAACCTTATCGGGACTTACTGTTTCAAGTTTCTCCCAGAGTTTCTCAAAGGAGTCCTGGACTATATCACGAGCTTTTTCTTCATCCCTGATATTTTTAAGGATGAAATGATATAATGCATCTGAATGATCATCAACACATTTATTAAAATGTTCTATGCTCATAGATAAATTTACTCTCATGGATCCGTAGTATGACGAAAGATACATTAATAAAGTTACAGCATAACCGGGATTAATTTAGCTTTCCCTTTTAAATAATCCATGTCAATGGTCCATCAGTCAGGGGTTAGCCAAAGGTCCGGTATCTGCACGGCACACTACAAAAAAACCCCAACCTGTGGCCGGGGTTTTGCAGTAACCTTGAAACATTTACTCTTTAGCCATTTCAAGGGCTTTTGTATTGGTGTAATATTTAGCGATCATATTTGGTATCTCCCAGTCAGGAAGCCTGCCATCTATAAGATACTGCAAATAATTCTCAGTTACCTGGGCGAAATGAGCTTCATGTCCGACATCATAAACAGGGGGAACAACAACTTCCCATCTGTCATTGAGTTTTTTCAGTTCCACACCGGGATATTTGGCCTGTATTTTAGCGAATTCACGGGTAAGAACCTGATCGAAATCGGCTATATTACCGACGGGTTCAATATATAGAACCGGTTTGAAATTCTGCTCAACTCCCTGCTCGATTATCAGGTTTACATTTGTGCCCCGTGTTATGGAATAATGTGTGTCTCCCGTGCCTTCCGGAGCCTGGAAGTCCCATTTTACGATAACCCTGGCATGATGGCCGAAAAGGGTATAATTCATTTCACCATTACAGTATACATGAAGTATTCCGTCATCATCAATATACTGATCAAGATATGAAGGGAACTCGGGAACGCGGGTAATGCTTTCAAACTGATCAAGCGTAAGTGACGTTGGCCATCTCCGGGCAGAGAGCATTTCAATATCGTTCTGGTAGTCTATTATCTCCCCATGAAAACATGCCCATTGAATGAGGTCTACAAGGTGAGTTGTTACATCAACTATACCTTCACCCTGCTGGGTAACATCAAAATACCATGGCGGCCGCTGGAGCACTCTTCCGGATACATATTTAAACAAATAATGCACACTTTCCTTCACAACTGCCGGTTCCTCAGGGGTTCCCCTGGTAAGTTGCCCGAAAACAGCTGGTAATTGCATGAACTCTTTCTGAAGGATGCTTGTGATCTCAAATCTTTCAGTCATAATGTCATATAAAAGAACATTATTCTCTTCAGCCGAATCAAAGGCATCTTTAAGGAGCTCAAAATTGGCGGAATTTATAACCATTGGCTTATCTGAAAGAACATTCAGGCCATTGTCAACAGCCTGTTTTATGTAAGATGTTTTTAACCGGTTATTACCGGCAAGGACAACAACATTGCCCTTCTTTTCAGAAAGCATTCTTTCGAGATAATCATCCCCTACATATACCACCTGGTTCCAGGAGGTCGGATCGTTATCCCGCGAATTATAATCCTCGATCATTGCAAGGTGCCGCTCAACTTCCGGGCCCGGAGGAGCGTATACATGCACGGTGGGATCGACCTGGTCATACATGTCTTTCTGGACAAGATAAGCATGAAAATGGCCAGGAGCGAGAGTAATAAGCTTAACTTCATTGGTTTCGCCAGTAAAATTGTTGTTTTCCATTTGATTACATCCGTTTGTGAACAAAATAAACATGCCTGAGCATAGTAATTTTAATATTAATGATCCAGTTTTCATGAGTAAATATTTAAGTTAACGATTGTTCTTATTCATCACCATGACGATATTTTCATGTTATTATCATCCTGGACGATTTATAAGTGACTATTAATTTTAAGTAATTATAATTTTTTGTCCTCCCCCGATAATTCTTTCAATAAATGCTAATTGATATAAATTACTTTCTTATAAGCATTTCGGGTACTTCTCCTCAGGTATTGAATCAATAATCAATACCTGAGGATACAGAAACAGGGAAGCTTTTAATACCCCGTCCGTAAAAATAGTAATTTAAAGCTATTTAACAACTGAACCCATACGAATCTTACCTGTAAACTGGCAAGCCATCTGCGATTACCCATTTTATTCCTCCCAGAATATGTTGCATAAACATCTCATCTTTAAATATATGGTCATCATGCCCGTATGAAGTGATCCATTGCCTGCCCCCATCAAAAGTGCTGCACCACACAGACGGATAATAATTTCCGAATATTTCGGGCTTTTCACGTCTATCCTCAATTGTTGACATATCATGAGTCATTATAACCCTCACATCAGGATTGTATTCCTTTACAAAATAGGGCTCATCGATGATTGTCCACGGATCTGGAAGATGCCTTGATGAGGGATGCGTTTTGTCCCTGATGTTGACATTAAATTCCTGGTATGGCGGATGACGGTCGAAGGTGGCCCCGGTCATCTGTTTATACCAATCCCAGCCTCTTTCGGTACCGATAGCAATATGTATTCCGACAAATCCTCCTCCCGAACGTACATATCTCTTTAATGCTTCCCGCTGGCGGTCATCATCAAATACATCATTATTTGTATTGGCAAAAACGAGTGCGTGATAACCCTTCAGATTCTCATCATTGAATACGGAAGGGTCATCTGTTACATCGATAATAAAATTATTCTTCTCTGCAAGATCCTTCATAGCCTCAACGCTTGCAGGGATACTCTTATGATAGAATCCCCCATCACCAACCCTGGTAAACATAAGGATACGTGATCCTTCAATTTCGCCTGTCCTGTTATCCCATTTACCTCTTCCTTCATACGTAGAATATTTTTCAATATTAATTACCGGGGGGTTTGCAAAATCATCCCAGAGTATGGCAGCTTTTTCTTTGTCGACTTCTCCATCGAAAATAATTAACCGGTATACTAAAAGGTAGTCATTCCCCGGTTCAAGCTCCCATTGAGTATTCCTTGTCGGTGAAAAATTGATGAACACATCGCCGCGACCCCTGTTTGCATTTGAAGGCCAGACCCGTAAAGGTTCGGGATGGTTATAGTTGGAGGGTGCACCCATCATCAGCATTGAGGTGCTTCCGGAATTTGATTCTCCGTAAACAACACACCATTCAGCACGCTCACCATCGGCCTGATCCCTGTCAAGTCCGCGGGAAGTAAAAAAACCGCTGGTTTGATTTGTCCATTCTTCGGTGCCCCGGAAAACAAAGCCTCCATAACGGTACTCTTCCAGGGTAATTTTTTCAGCAGGATTAACGCTGGAAAATATTTCCACAAGGAAGGAACCGTCATTGCGATTGTAGACTTTAATATCCTGCAATTCGTTCAGTGCTATTGTCTCCCGGGTTGAACCGGGCCATGCGACATGTTCATGAAGAACACGGATACCGCTGAAGACATCTCCCTCATTCACGGCAGCGGTGCCACCGTACCGTACTCTTCCTTCTTCTTTTGCCAGATTCCAGAAATCAACCTCTTCTCCACGGAACGTAGTCCTGGTCCATGGATTCCATAGGCCATAATGATGATAATGGTCGGGAGGCTGGATTGAGGTAAGTACGGTTCCGTCCGGAGAAAAAAGTGGATGGATAAAACCGCTTCTACGGTATATCTGGTTAACATCCTCCGGTACATGCGCTTCAGCCGCATTGTATCTTAAAACCTCGTTATTCTCCGAAAAGAGAGTATAATAGCCGGATCCCCTTTCAACTTTCATTTTGGCAGCCGATTGACCGGTGAGCCCTTTCACCAGGTCATAAGTACGTGTCCCGTCAGTGGCGGTATTTCCAGAAAGTAACCAGTGCATCTTCCTTCCATCAACGGAACTGAACTGCACAGGCACAGGGTTAATATTTTCACCTGAAACTTCATAAAGCCTGAGGCTACTTTCATGAATTGGGGTAATATCATCCAGCCTCACCGAGACCGGTGTATCGAACCGTTGATGCCCTCCGGCCTGCACGGTAATTCTGGCAACTATTTCCGGCTCATCGCCTGCAAATGATGAATAGCATTTTAGAATAATCAGAAGTGAAAAAATAATCGCAAGTTTCATGGTATTCTATGTTTTAGATTAAGATCAGACCCAAAAACCTTTCTTTAATAGTGGCTCGATTCAACTGTGCCGGTTTTCTCTCTGAAGTATTTACTTGACATGAGATGATTTTGTATAACATTTATCCTGGTTTATGTTTCCTCCTGAAACCCGGAACTAAAATGCACCGGTTATTTTATAAACCCAGGCATAGGGTGAGGGATTGTTGGCCGGATTAACATCAGGAGGAGTTATCCTTAACCTGTTCCGGGAGGCTGAATATCTGATCCTGCCGTCATATCCGAGCATGGCAACGGAATTTGGTGAACGCACGCCATTAACCTCTATATCCCTGCCATCCCATTGTGTTGAGATTACATACAGATCGTTCCCTTTACGGGTGAAAAAAACCGTAGTTTCCTGGTCAATCGCAGGGGCATTCTCCCAGGCACGGGTTTCATAAATACCTTCCCCATTTACCTCAAGCCATCTCCCGATATCGCTCAATCTTTGCTGCTGAATAACCGGTATGCGCCCATCAGCAGTGGGGCCCACATTCAACAGCAGGTTACCTCCCCTGGCCACCTTGTCTATAAGGTAATGTATGAGAAATTCGGATGATTCGTAATCTTCAAGATTTTCGTTACGGTTATATCCAAAAGATCCCCCTATCCCCCTTGTTTCCTCCCAGGGGTGCTCAATAACATCACCTATGATCTCCTGATCATGAACAAGATCGTATTCGGTGGTATAGAAATCTCCGTGCACGCTTCTTGTCTCCCTTCCCCACCGGTCATTCACAACAACATAATCTCTCACAGGTGAGTCATTATACAACCATGCAAGGAATTCGGTGCTTCTCCAGGTTTCGCTGGGATGATCCCATTCACCATCAGGCCAGAAAATATCAGGTTCATAAGTTGTAACCAGGTCTTTCATCTGGGGCAGCATGTGCTGATCAACATACCGGTCAACATCTTCGTGGTAAAGGGGATTAAACCATTCATACAGGGAAAAGTAAAAGCCCATTTTCAACCCTTCGTTCTTCACTGCCTCACTGAGATCGCCGGCCAGATCCCTGTGTGGCCCGACATCATAAGCATTCCAATTCCAGGAGTGTCTGCTGGGCCATAGTGCAAATCCTTCGTGATGCTTTGAAGTAAGAACGACATATTTTGCCCCGGCATCCTTGAATATTTTGGCCCAAAGTTCCGGGTCAAACATTTCAGCCTTAAAGCCCTTTACAAAATCCTGGTATTTGGCCTTTTCACCATAAACTTCATCATGAAAATCACGGAATTTCCTGCCTGTTGAAGTTTCAGGCTGCATCATGCGCCGCCAGTACCATTCAGCATACTTTTCATAAATGCTTCCGTCAGTAGGTCCCCAGGCAGGCACGGAATAAAGGCCCCAGTGAAGAAAAATGCCGAATTTGGCATCCTGGAACCATGATGGTATAGGACGGCTGTCAACAGATTCCCAGGTTGGTTCATACCTCTGCTGGGAAAAGAGAGAAAGAGAAATGATACTGCAAATCACAACAAGGAGGTTTTTCATAAGATCAGTATTAGGTTTGAAGTTTTATTATATGTTTTTAACCTCAACTTCTTCCTTTCCACCGGGGGGAAATAATGAAGGAGGCTATTGATGTAAAACTAATATAAAAAGTGTAAATTACCTGAATGACAGGAAACCAGCCCATCAATTTTCCAATACCAAAGAATCGTGTAACGGAATAAAGGAATGGAAAATCAACAATTGACTTGCAAAATATCACCGTTGCAGAAACTATAAATAATTCAGGAATAAAAAATCCGGCTGTAAAAGAAAAAAGGATATAAAAATTTATTCCAAAAACCAGCAATGAGGTCGCAAGACTTGCCTTACTGAAATAATGCCGGCTGTTTGAGGCCCACCGTATTCTCTGGCTGATAAATTCGGACAGCTTTCCGCAAGGCTCAATAAATACGCCGGCATCTATGCTTTTTATAAAGACAATCTTTTTGTCACCCTGTTTTTGCAACGAATGAAGAAGAAAAAGATCATCTCCGGAAGGGATTTTTTCATAGTTTTCATCGATCGACCCAAAGTATGCTGTTTTTTTAAACCCCATGTTAGCCGAACTGCACATTACCGGGTCGCCTGTTTTTATAGCTCCGGCAGTTGAACCCTGCAGGCTTATATGTTCAAGCTGCTGGAATATAGAGAAAAAACTGTTTCCATTCTTCATAATAACCGGACCTGCAATCAGATCAGGGTTCAATTTTTCAAAACATCCGGCCATATTTTTGATCCATCTGCCAGGTACATGGCAATCAGCGTCTGTTGTAAGGATCCTGTCAAATCTGGAGCATTTTATACCTTTTAGAAGCGCAGCTTTTTTCCCCTTTGCTTTTTCAGTAAGTCTGATGTATTTAATGTTATCATTTTCGTGTGCCAGCAAACTGGAAAGTTCAGCAGTTTGATCGCCAGAATGGTCATCTACAATTATTACTTCATAAAGATGATTGGGATAATCCTGATTCAAAAGATCATCGATCAACCGCTGTATATTCAATTCTTCGTTTCTTACAGGCAGAACAACCGAGATTCCGGGAAAACTAAAATCATTGGGACCGGACAAGGAAATAGTCCTCATCCACCCCAAATAAAAACGGCCAATCCACAGGATATAGAAAATTACCAGAACAAAGGCAACTGCCCAGATTACAATCATGAGATTAAACTAATGGAAGACAGCCAAGTACTTTCTGTCCTGACATATTAATTGAAATTAAGCATGATCCGGTACAGTCATGTTATTTTGAAGAAATCATGGGATCTCAGGTTCCCTTCTGCCATTCAAAAAGCTGGTAATGTTCACCATTCATACCGCATTTCCGGTATACATTTATTGCTGTCATGTTTGTTTTATCAACATAAAGGCGTATTGCTTTCAGATTTGGATCATTTTCAACCAATTGTTTAACATGGTCATATAACTGTTTGAATATACCTTTATTACGGAATTCGGGTAAAACATAAAGAGATTGTATCCATATTATTTTGCCGTTTCTCCAGTCACTCCATTCAAATGTAGTTAAAAGGCATCCAACAATTTCACCGTCATTTTCAGCAACATAATAGCATCCTTTGGCAAAGTCAGCTATAACAGCCTTTACCCCTTCTTTTACAACTGAAGGATCCAGCCTGATATGTTCTGTTTCCAATGCCATCTTTTCCTGAAAAAGGGCAATGTCATTATGATCTTGAAATGAAGCTTTCCTGATTGTTACTTCCATGAAATAATAAATTTATGATCCCTGACAATCGGCTTGAGACCAGGATAGTGTTGAATTTCAGATTCCCTGAATATCCAGATTGGTAAGCCCTGCTGTTCTGGCGGCATTTACGGCATTCCTGTATTCCCTGACAGTAATTCTTCGTGCTATTTCAGGAAATTCATTTGCTTTGAAATATGGGGTATACTGGGCCATTAAATTCACATAAGTATCTGTGGGGAGGTTGTCGGCGATCCATTTCATCAATCTGCCGGTTCCCGATACATTATTTGGCATAACCAGATGCCTGATCATCAATCCCCGCTGTAGAATGCCCGCATTACCGTCAGGATCGGCAACACCCACCTGCCGGTTCATCTCAATAATAGCTTTTTTTGTAACCTCCGGGTATGAATCTGCCCCCGGTGAATATTTATCGGCCATATCAGCATCAAAATATTTAAAGTCTGTAAGATATATATCAACCACCCCATCCAGTAACTGGATTACCTCCAGCTTTTCCCAGCCGCTTGTATTGTATACAAGTGGTATCTTCAAGCCTCTGGCTGCAGCATCATCAAGAGCCATGAGTATATGCGGGGAATAATGTGTAGGTGTAACAACATTAATATTATGGCACCCCATTTCCTGCAACTGCAGCATCATATCGGCCAGATGTTTTGTATTCACATCGAAGCCCACTCCTCCCTGGCTGATTTCCCAGTTAATGCAAAACACACAGAGCATTGAGCAATTGGTAAAGAAAACGGTTCCTGAACCATTTCTTCCAACAAGAGGTTTTTCTTCACCAAAGTGGGGATTATAGGAGGAAACCTGCAATTGTGCCGTTGCATTACAATAATCGCCCTTTTGCCCCCTGATCCTGTCCTGATCACATTCCCGGGGACAAAGCCGGCAGGGCGCCATCATATCCCACAGGATTCCGGCTCTTGTGCGTAGCTCACCAGCCCTGTGCAGCTTGAGGTATCCAGGTTCAAAATCAATATGATCTTTTTTATTCCCCCGATCCATATTCCTTATAGATTTGGGTTCGGAAAAGGGATAAGTGAACCAGGCAGCCAGTGTCTGAACCGGAAGTATTCCGGCACATGACAGTGAAACCAGCGCCCTGCAAAAATTTCTGCGGCCTGAATTGCATTTTTTCATGATATTCCGGTTTTAAGAGGTTTTTTGCACAATTTATCATAAAAATATTTGCAATAGTAATTTTTTAACATTCAGATCATCTTTTATCTTATATCTGTACCTCTTTTATGGTACGACCGGTAAGATTTAATGGCTGATATATTTCAATAACGCATAGATTATATCTAAAATTGCCAGTGAACTACCCATTGGCTAAAGACTAATGGGCTTCGGACTTCACAGGCTTGTGCTTCTTTTCAGAAATCTGATCTGAGCCTCCATCCGTGTAATCGGAGAGTCCCTCCCCGATTATTCTTAATCCTTCTGCAAGGATATTTTTACTTGCATTTATGTCCCTGTCCAATATATGACCATCCCCACAAGTCCATGTACTCTCATAATCGACAAGGTCAAATTTTTTCATCTGTCTGTGTCGCAATAAAAAATTGTCATGTATATTTCTTCTGTAAAAACAAGAGTCAAAATTTCGTGAAAAAGTTACAAAACTTTGACTGACAGGAGGAACCGCTTCGCTTTAACATTAATTTTTTTCATGCGTCTGTGTGTAATTTTACGCA
>SLGC01000054.1 GCA_007123885.1 Bacteroidales bacterium
AGGCGGGAATATTCAGTTATGATCATGCAAATAACAGATTTAATAAATCCGGTAATATAAACAGAATTTTTGAAGACAAGGGCTTCATTGAAAGGATCCATCAGGACAACAAGGGTAATCTATGGTACTTCACCAATGAATATCTCGGGGTATGGAGGTTGCTTGAAGATGGTAACCATATAGATATAGTATCACATTTTGCCGGCATCAATGAAACACTTATACCCGCATTTCAAAACATTTATATTTACGATCATTATAATGTATTTATCGGTTCACAGGAGGGACTGATCCATTATGCCCCTGATATCATTAAAGATTACAATAATGTTGAGGGAGTATTTATTACAGAAGCAACCTTTTATGGGAAGAAGGGTGAATTGACTTCCTGGTTTACCGGAAGCCTTGTGAATATTACCGATCACGAAACAAGGACCATCCCCTGGTCAAGCAATTCTGTCATATTCAGGTATACCACTCCTGAATTTGAGAGACCTGAGAAAAATTATTTTTCATACCGGATCCTGGGCCTGGAACAGGCGTGGTCAGAGTGGACTGATGTATCGTTTAAGGAATACACTAACCTGAAGGAGGGAAGTTATACATTTCAGGTCAGGGCAGTTAATCCCTTTCAAACAGTCAGCGAGATAAGGAGCTTTCATTTTACGGTAAAACCTCCGGTTCATCGTTCACGTGTTGCTTATATTATTTATTCCCTTATACTGGGCATGATCATAACCGGCAATTTTTATTATGTAAGAAGAAGGATCCTAAGAACCCGGATGCGCGAAAAATTAAAACACGAAAAAAGGCTTGCACAGCGGGAAAAGATCTTTATGGAACAAACAGCCCTGAGCGATAAGGAAATTGTGCATCTGCGTAATGAAAGTCTTAAAAATGAAATGAAATTTAAGAATAAGGAGCTGGCAAATGCCACCCTTCACCTGATCCAGAAAAACAAAACGCTTCACTATCTTAAAGAGGATCTGAACAAACTGATCAAAACCAGTCCTCCAAATAACTGGGCAAAAGAAAATCTAAACAGAATAATAAAAAAAATTGACAGGGACCTTCACCACGAAAATAACTGGGAACTGTTTAATAACTATTTTGATGAGGTACATCAGGATTTTATCAACAGGCTGAAGGATAAGTATGAGGATCTTTCTCCCAAGGAACTTCGCTTATGCGGATATCTTAGAATGAATATTTCCTCGAAAGAAATTGCACCGCTTATGAACATATCCGTGCGGGGAGTAGAGATAAGCAGGTATCGTTTGAGGAAAAAACTAAATCTCGATCATGATGTGAATCTTACAGAATTTATATTAAATTTTTAGTCTCCTTTCGAAATTTTTTCCTTGAAATTCTCTTTTCTTAAACATGCCGTATTAAGTCTTTTTTTATCGATCGATGAATGAGCAATTGTGATTAATGTGAAACTACACATTACTATACGCAGACTGCTATGTATCTGCTAATCAAATGTAAATGTGCAGTTTGATGAATCTGTGATGTAGTAATTTTTCTGATTGATGTGTTTTTGATGTGCCCGGGAATTTGGGACTCTCTTGATAAGGATGTAAAATTGACAAAAAAATGCGGTTTATTATTTTTAATTAAAAAAGTTAATTATGGAATCAAAAACTTCAAAGATTTTCAGGCAAATAATTTTCCTTTCCGGAGCATTGCTTCTCGGTATTTTCAGCTCCTGCGAAAAAGAACCGGAACCTGCACCGGATCCGGTCGCGAGTTTTCAGTACGAGATCAGTGAAGACAATTATTTGGAAGTCTCCTTCACCAGTTTTTCGCAAAATGCTGTGGCATACAGCTGGAACTTTGGCGATGGTGGAACTTCAACTGAAGAAAATCCCACCCATATTTATGACGAGGTGGGTATTTATGATGTGACGCTCACTGTAGAAAACAGTGACGGGGTAGTTTCCACATTTTCTGAAACTATTGAAATTACTGATCCTCTTGCAGCCTTAAGAATCCTGGTTGGTGAGTCGTCAAAAGACTGGAGACTCCTGCGTGAAGGTGTAGCTATAGGTATTGGCCCCGGCCTGAACGAAGATACCGGTGAGTATGATTATACTTCATGGTGGAACCTTGAAAATGACGGCTCGCGTCCTTGCGTTTTCAATCAAACCTGGACATTCAGCGAAGATGGCACTATGACATTTGATGATGGTGGTCAAATGTGGGGAGATGACCATGTTTTTGACGGAACTGACCGGTATGGTGTTTGTTTTGAAGCTACTTCAGCAAATATGATAAATAAAGATGGTGTTGATGTAAGTGACTGGCTAGGCGGATCTTATGAATTTGATTATAATCCTTCTGCCGGCACATTGACGTTAAACGGATCAGGGGCCTGGATGGGATTACTGAAAGTTTCTCCTGATGGTTATATTGCGGTTCCAGGGCAATCTATTACCTACGATGTAACAATTACAGAAGAACAAGACTATGATTGGATGGCCGTTTCTGTTTGGATAGAGGGTGAGAGTCATTACTGGCAATTCAATTATGTAAGCTATCACGATTGGGCTAATGAGCCGGAGGTTGAAACCGAAGCACAGGAATGGGGAGAAGACCTTCCAAATATTACTCCAGATGAAATATTTATCACTTTTGCATCAAGAGATGCTGCAGAAATGGCAACCATTGACACTATTGCTTCTGGCTCAACTGTTGAATTTGGTGTTGACGATCCGACTGATGCAGCAGCTGATAAGGTTGGTGAATTTACCAGAACTGCAGGTGTTCAGTGGCAGGAACTTCAGTTTAGAGCTGCTCCCGAACCTAAAGACATTCAGTTTGACAACTTCACTAAAGCAAAAATTGACATCTATATTCCAGCCAATACAGAATTTGTTGAAGGAGGCCTTCAAAGACATTTCGTATTTGGCTTTGCAGATATGAGTGCAACTCAGGAATGGTGGAACTCTCCTGTACAATTTGTGGTTGAAGGTGAGGATGTGGTATTAGGGACATGGACAACCTATGAGTTTGACCTTGAAAATGTAAAAGAACGAGAAGACCTGGATATGATTTATCTTGGTATTGGTGGCGGAGGCCACGAAGCCGGAGGTACTTTCTATGTACGTGATCTTATTTTTGAGTAGGGTTAGGTTGGGTTTCAGAGCTATGGCCCGCAAGGGTCATAGCTCTTGATCTAAAATTTTTCTGATGCATATTAAAATTTCACATATTATATATATATTATTTTTGGCAGTAGCTCCAATCACTCTTTCCTGTGGTGAAGAAGAGCCTGTGCAGACAGATGATCCATCAAACCTGGCAGTCGATATTTCCCAACCGGAAGATGACCCGGGGACTGTATTGATTCATGCAACTGCCGATAACGCCGTTGAATTTCATCTGTACATTGGATCGGGCAATGAACCGGTAGATGTAAATGCATCAGGGTTCTTTGAATATGTTTTTATCCAACCCGGGTATTACCAGGTCGAGGTCCGTGCTTATGGTCCTTCCGGCAGGTATACAAGAAGGATCATGCAGATACTGGTTGACCTGAGTTACAATGTTCCGGTGGAGAAGGGCTATTATTCTCCCCTGACATATGAGGGTTTTGAACTGGTATGGAACGATGAGTTTGACGGAAGCATTATAGATCCGGCTAACTGGGTATTCGAAACAGGAACAGGATGTCCCAATTTATGTGGCTGGGGAAATAATGAGTTGCAGTATTACCGGCAGGAAAATGCATGGATTGAAGACGAGGTATTGATTATTGAAGCACGGGAAGAAAGTTATCAGGGCAGCAATTATACATCTGCCCGGATGAAAACACAGAATAAAAGATCTTTCCGGTATGGAAGGGCCGACATAAGAGCCCTGCTGCCAAGGGGACAGGGAATATGGCCGGCTCTGTGGATGCTTGGGGATAATATATCGTCGGTTGGCTGGCCAAAATGCGGAGAGATTGACATTATGGAAATGATTGGTGGAAAAGGCAGGGAAAATCAGGTGCATGGAACACTTCACTGGGACAATAACGGGCACACCTATACCGGGGGAAGATATACACTCGGGAGCGGGATTTTTGCAAATGAATATCATGTGTTCTCCATTATCTGGGACGAAACCTCAATTAAATGGCTTGTTAATGACAAGCAGTTTCAT
>SLGC01000326.1 GCA_007123885.1 Bacteroidales bacterium
GCAGTAATTATCCTTATGCTGTGGTTCTTTCTTACGGCATTTATTATCATGCTCGGTGCGGAAATCAATTCTGAGATGGAGCATCAAACGAGACACGATACCACAACCGGTGAAGATGAATCCATGGGACAGCGTGGCGGCTATCATACCGATCATGTTGCCGGAAAAGATATAGAAAATAATGAAAGGCGGTAAATACAAATGATGAATTCAAACACCAGGGATTATGATGAGGCCATGTTATTTGACTTTGGCACTTTGGAAAATACGGACCACTGGCTGGTTGTCAATGATGGCGTTATGGGCGGCCTCTCGAAAAGCAGGTTCATTCTGAGTGATAGAAATACTGCTGTTTTCTCGGGTAATGTATCGCTGGAAAATAATGGCGGCTTTGCATCCGCCAGAGCAAAAGCTATGCGGTTTCAGCTGGACGGATTTAAAGGCATCCTGGTCCGGGTAAAGGGAGACGGCAAAAAATACCAGTTCAGGATACGAACGGATGACCGGTTTGATGGGGTGTCATACCGGTATCACTTTGAAACCGGTGCAGGTCAGTGGCAAACTATCTCTGTTCCTTTCGACAAATGCGTGCCTGTATTCAGGGGACGAATTCTGCCAAATGCGGGGCCTGTCTCGCCGGAAGATATTCAGCAAGTGGGGTTCCTGATATCTGATAAGCAATCCGGCGAATTTCAGCTTGAAATTCAGTGGATAAAGGCGTACCGGTAAAATCCCGATATTGTAGTAACTGAGGGTTGAGAATAGTATTTAATTAGAGAATATCCTTTGATATTGTTTCTCTATCAGCGATATTTCATCATCCGTTAAAGCTGAAAATTCCCTGGTTCGTGCCCGTATAGATAAAGTTCCATTGTTTTGTTGCAGGAAACGGATCAACATGGCCACTGTTTTATCAGGCATTTCATAATTGTCATCCAGCCAGGCTTTCATCTGTTCGTAATTCTTTAAAAATGAAACTTCTGCCGGGATAATTTTATTGACTGTGCATTCAATGCAGTCAAACAGATATTCTGCTTGTAAAGTTGCATCATAATATTTATAATAATCTGCTGTGTCATTTAAGACCTTCACATTATGGTACTTTGTTGTTTCCCATTCAATGAAATCAAGGAGTGGGTGTGAATAGCTTTCAAGGATTTTTCGATAATCATCTATCCGGTCCAGGATTGCTGCCGATACAGGGAATATTATCCCCTGAGGTGTGAATTTTCTCTTTGCGAGAATATGATGTATCAGGTATCTGTGGATTCTTCCATTCCCATCAACGAAAGGATGAATATACACAAACCCGAATGAAATTACCGCAGCTGTTAAAACCGGATGAAATTCAGATTTCTCCAACAGGGAATCTGTCCTGACTAAACCATCCAGCAATATATCCAGATCCTGCCATCTTGCTGATATATGTTCCGGTATTGGTTCGCCAGTATTTCTGTCATGTTCTCCAACAAATCCGCCTTCTTTACGGAATCCCTTTTTTATAAACCTGTCATCTTCGATCACTATCTGCTGAAGGCGTAGTAGTTCTTCTTTTGATAATGGCCGGTTTCCGGCCTGGCCCATAACCTTGCCCCACCTCATTGCACGGCTGCTGGAAGGAGTTTCTCCTTCAATATAAAAAGAAGCTTTTGAATCTTTTAGCAGTAGAAAGGCCGAAGTTCTAAGCAAGATATCCTTATGGACTTTACTTAGTAATCCTGTAGTTTTTTTAGAAAGATCCTCTTTTATATACTTTTCCAGTTTTTCACTCCTGCTCACCAATGGGCAGAAATCTCTTGTGCCAGGGAGATTATTCCTGACCCGATGGCGTGGTGAATTATCACCTTTACCTTTTGTATACTGAAGTTTCTCATCTAACAGAGGAATGTAATTACCTTCTTTCAGATCAGGAATAGTCAGGGTCCTTTGTGTCAGCCATTCATAAAGAAACCATATTCTCCGGCTGAAAAGGCTTAATGGTTCACTCATGACCATTTCTTCAATAATTATTTCATCTACAGATTCAAAAAGCTTCTTGAAGAAAAGAAGATTGATCCCTTCATATTTAATGCTAAAAACAAGATTGTTATAAAGAGAATCCTGCGGTTTATGCCTCGGCGTTAAGACAATCCAGCCCGGAACTTTATATTGTCTCCGCTTATCGCTTATAAGGGCTAAAGTATTCGGGAAAGGTATTGGAAGGCCTAATGTTTCTATAAGAGTACCGTATCCAACCAGGGTTCCTTTTTCAGGAGCCTGCCTTCCATGAAAAACACTTATTTTTTGTAAGAAATTTGTTTTCTCCATTATTTCCCGTGAAAAACGTTTATTGCTAATCATAGAGCATGAATTATATTTAAATGTAAAATTACGTGAAAAATATTTATTCACGGTGAAAAACGATTAAAATATGTTGCAGTTTGTGAAAAACCTTTATTAATTGGAATAAGCAGCAAACGCAAATTAATTGTCTGATTTTCAAAATTCTTCAGACTTCTATTGATTTTCTCAAGATTTACACCAACAAGGTCCGAAATACTAGTTATTGAATACATTGGTCATTTTTAAAATTGATGAGAATGGACCCGAATCATAAAGAAGGTTGAGGTGCTGAAGATCATACCCTTGAGGATGCCGATAAGTTAGCACGCCTAAACCTTCGGACTTGCCTTAAGGCATTAGGGTAAGTTCGGTGAATCTGTTTCCGGTAAATGGACTTTACCCGGTTAATTAATTATATCGCTCAAACCAGCCGATTATATATCCGACTTTTCTGATCAGGTTAGAAGGCCTGGTTACAATGGTATGCGGAGAATCGGGTATGCGTACCATTGCTGCATCTATCCCCCTCAATTTTAATGCATTGTAGAATTGTTCGCTCTCAGCCATGGGAGTCCTGAAGTCAGACTCCCCGGTGAGAAGCATAGTGGGGGTATTTACCTGCCCGACCAGGGACAGGGGTGACCGGCGCAAATACTCATCAGGGTCCTCCCACGGCATGGATTTAAACCAGTATTTGGTGACGAAAGGATAAATATCTGATGATACGGCGAAACTGTGCCAGTTGACAACAGGTTGATGTCCAGGGCCTCCATTCCTGTAGTATCGGCTGTAAAAAGAATACTCTTACCCTCAGGTGCCCATGTAGCGTAGTTATGATTGAAAAGTCCCTCTGAAAGTTGCCGTGCGGCCCCTCCAACCGAGGATACCAAAAACAGTTGTCTGAATCCCTCCTCTACAAAGTCCGGATTGCCATCTGATCTGTATTGTACGTGTTCAATCACAACAGGTGGTGGGGCCCAGTTGCTCCCTTCCGGGGACTGGGGTAATGAGACCATGGAGGGCCTTTGATGAGGTATACGCATGGAAAACAACAACATTTCACCATCGGGCGACCATTGAATTCCGGAGGGGGTTTGCTGCAAATTGGTAATGGATACCGTCTCACCGCTGTCCATCCATCTTACAAATATCTGAGAACTTCCCTCTTCGGCGGAAACATAGGCTATCCGACCTCCATCCGGAGACCACACAGGGGACGTGTAGTTGGATTTACCGCTGGTAAGGGGACGGTGATTTAAACCGTCGAAGTTAATTTGCCACAAGTTGGTATACCTGCGATCCTCCATAATATCAAATTGATGCCTGGTATATACAATCCGCCCCCCGTCAGGAGAAATCTCAGGGTTAGCAACCATCTGCAAGTTAAAAACATCCAGATAATCAAATGCCTCTTTTTGGGCATTCAGTACCAGGCTCACCGAGAACAGGTACAATGAAATGGCAATTATTGTGCGCATAGAATGGAAGTTTTTTAAGAATGTTAAATTAATAATTTAACCCGATTAAATTGGGGAAAGGCATTTGATGATATTTCTAAATTTGTTGGGGTGTATTCATCAATTATTACTGCATTAATATTTTTTGTTTTGTAATCAGCACACCCAATGTCTATCGGTTTGGTCGTTTTGTATAGCAAGGCTGGTTGTATGCCTAGGAAAACATCCGGCAGTTGCTGGAGAGAGTTCGTTCCTTTAACCTGCGGTTTGAATATTCATGCAATAAATAGTTTGTTTAGTTTTATTTGGTTGCCGTATTTTTCCCCGGAAGGGATATCTGTATCATCCGGAAGGA
>SLGC01000239.1 GCA_007123885.1 Bacteroidales bacterium
AAATTAAAAATTATAGGTAGGAGATTTTCCGCATACAACTTCAAGGTGCCCATCCGCACTCCTGTTAATAAAAGTACGAAAATTAGGCATTCGAATCAAGAAAAATGATTATTTTTCGATCGTTCAATGTAAACTTTTTCAGGCCGGGTATTCAGCAGGAAGCGATGACATATAATGGTAATCAGTGAAATAGAGTAATTGAGGAGCCATTCGCACTCCAAACGGCCGCTTTTTAGCAGTTTATCAATTATATTCTTTTCAGGCAGTTTATCATGTTAATGGATACGTTTACCGTGGGATATCATCTGATGGTCAAAAAGTCTTTTTTTTAGTTCCATTGATCAGGGTGAGCTTTCATTCAATGTTAAATTTGCCTTTTGCAGATGGCATTTTGATGGAACTCCAGGATCGAGTGCTGTTAATAAACTATTTGCTGAAATCTCTGTAAGAATCGCGAAAGTTTTTATATTTATAACCACGATTTGAAATGCTTGCAGGACCCGGAATTATCTGATATTATTATAGATAAGTATAACTTACCGGATGCGGGTGCAGGGTGTCGAAGTGTATAATGAACATAATTCATTGAATTCTAATTTGATTAACCTGAAAGGTAAGCATGATGCCAGCCATAGAAATCACCAATGGCCTCCATAAAGACGATGTGGGTGCTGTCAGGAAGATTATGTCAATATACCGGCCCTACTGGTATATCTTCCTGATTAGTTTTGTTCTTGGTCTTGCTGGCGCCTGGGTTTGGAATATTACCCGGGAGCCGGTCTATCTTGTGAAATCTGGCATCCTCATACATGAATACAGTCCGTCCCTGTCGTCTGCAAACAACCTTGACTTCCTTAACAGGCAGGCTGATACCTATAATCAGCTTACACTGCTGGAATCCCATGCTATGGTTGATTCAGCCCTGGCCTATATGGACGCAGGGGTGAGCTATTATGAACCGGGAAAATTTTTGGGGTCATACCCCAGGATTGAAATTTACCGGAATTCGCCTTTTCGGGTAAGTTTTGATAAGAATCACTCTCAGCCTTTTGGTAAAAGATTTACCCTGGCAATTATCGATGAAAACTGGTATCGGCTCTCAGGCATGAAAGGGATCAGGGATTTCGAGGAAGAGAAAGAGTATTTTTTCGGGCAGAGGTTACAGGGCACAGGACATTCTTTCACAATCAATATTGTGCAGCCTTTTTTTAAGGAGTTGCACGCCGGTAGGACGTATCAGTTTATAATCAATGATGCTTCAAAAATTTCCCAGACATATAAATCCTCTCTCAAAATTGAACCATTCTATAAGGAATCATCCGCTTTTGAAATATCACTCAAGGCAGCTAATTACCAGAGGGCAGCTGATTTTGTCAATGTTCTTAAAAGTATCTTTATCCAGCAAAGCCTGAGGCAGAAGAGTAAATCGGCACGGAATACCATACATTTCATTGAAAACCTGATAGCCTTCACCAGGGGCACCCCGGATGAAACCGATGACCGGCTGCAGGATTTCCTGGAAAGGGAAAGACCCGTCAACCTCAGTTCAATTGCATCACAACTGGCAGATGAACTCAAGTCGCTTGACAGGGAAAAGGTTTTGGTTGAAGTCAAACAAAGATATTACGATTTTATCATTGAATATATTCATGATAGGCGTGACTTCAGCGAAGTTTTCTCTCCCTCGGCCCTGGGGATCGAGGATCCTGTTCTGATTAATCAACTGGTTGAGCTCGAAAGGCTTGAAAATGAAAGAAGCAGGTTGCTTCTCGCCTCAACCTCTGGCAGTCCTTCGGTCCAGGCAATTGATAATAATATAAGGCAGGCAAAAACTGCCCTTGATGATAACATCAGGAACTTACGGATGGGGTCTTCAGTTCTCCTGGCGGATCTTAACCGCCGCATAGATCAGATGGAACACCGTATTGGGCAACTGCCCGGCACAGAGCAGGAACTTCTCGGTATTAAACGAATGCTAAATATCAATGAGGCAATCCATAATTTACTTCTGGAAAAACAGGCCGAGGCTGCAATCTCCCTGGCTTCAACCACATCAGATCACAGGATCATTGATCAGGCCCGGAATTCCGGTCAGGTCTCACCCAGAATGGCCATGAATTACATCTTTGGAATTGTTATTTCACTTGGCCTGCCTTTCATTTTCATTGGTTTTACCGATATTGTCAACACAAGGATAAAAACCAAGGAGCAGGTAAACAGGAAACTGGGTTTCCCGTTAATAGGGGTAGTGCCCAGGCATAAATCATTAATAAAAAAGGGGCAGATCGAGGTCATTGTCTTTGATAAACCCTTTTCACCCGTAACCGAAGCCTTTCGTAATATCAGGTCCAATCTACATTTCTTTTCACCCAGGAAGAAAAACAACCTGATTGTTGTCACTTCCGTGAGATCAGGCGAGGGAAAAACCTTTACGGCAGTCAATCTTGCAGCAGTGCTGGCTATATCCGATAAGCGTACTTTATATATAGATGCCGATATCCGGAAAATACAGCCGAATAAATTTACAAGCAACATGATCGATATCGGCTTGTCAAACTATCTTATAGGAAGGGCCGACCTGGATGATATAATAAATCCCAGCAGCCAGAACAAAAATATGTATATCATGAACAGCGGGATCATATCACCGAACCCGGCAGAGCTTATTGAGAGCGAAGCAATGGTGCGTTTGCTGACCGAGGACCTTCATGATTATGAATATATTATCGTCGATACATCACCGGTGGGGATGGTAGCAGACGCCAAACCGTTGATGTCACTTTCACGGCTGAACATGTTCGTGCTGCGGCATAATTACACCAGCATTGCCGATATGGAATTTATAAGGGAATATACCGAGAGGGCCAGGATCAAGAACCTTGTAATTACGGTAAATGATATCAGACAGACAAAAAACGGCTATGGCCAGGGGTATGGATTCGGATATGGATTTGGGTATGGTGCGGCCGGCACTAAGTCCACACAATTCACGCATATTCAATAGAAATTCAAATAGGAAAAACAATTTGCTGGAACTTCTCACTCACCAAACAAAGGGCACTCAGGAGGGAGAGACACTTGAATAAAATAATTGGTTATTTCCTTATGTTCGCTAGTTTAGACTCTAAATCCGGTGCGATTTTTGAAGCCATGAAATTTGACCTTGCATATTCAGAATTATACTCTGAGATTCTCATAGTCAGATCAGGATCTGAAATCAGCGAGTCAATTTTTTCAACATAATCTAAAGGATCAGTACTATCTATCAGAAAACCCATTCTGCCGTTTTCAAAAAAATCCTTTAAGCCTCCGACCGGGCGCGAAATCACAGGTAACCCAAATGCCATAGCCTCCAATAATGTTGTGGGCATTCCTTCACCGTGTGTAGTTGGCAGTAAATATAATTGCCATTTTCCAATACCTCATTGTAAAAGTTCAGATTCCATCCGTGCATAAAACTGGCAACTCTGCAATTAAAAAGTTTAGCAATTCTCAAAAAGATCTGATCGCGTTTTAGGGCTGTTTTAACAAAGGAAGGATTTAGTAAGATACATGGGAAACCTGTTAAATAGAAGTATAAAAAAGAATTCTGTAAAATCATACGTAAGGGATAGAATTCCCAATGGTTTATGCAGAAGTTTAAAACTGGTTCTTCTGTGTATTGTAGTTGAAGTGACGAACTGATTGTATTTTACGTTTTTAGAAAAATGAGGCTTCAGACCCAGATAGTGATTAGCGACACCTCCAAGATCTTTTATGTAAGGAGTATTAATTAAAATTCTCATAACTGTATAAAGCGAATCATGAACAAGTGTATAATATCACACAGGAAAGATAAAAATACTATTATTTGCATAATTACGGATTAAAGATATCCAAATAATTATGCCCTGGCAAGAAAGTATGCTTAATTATGCTTTCATTGATCGCCGCCTATATCAAGCACAGTAATGGGTTTATTCCACCAGCTCGTAGCCGTGCATCCGGCCTTTCTGGATGGCCGGCACTCCGCTGACAAGCCAGACGGGGGCAGGTTCATCCTTGAGGTAGTGATCGAAGAACTGGTACATCCTGACCGACAGGTCCATCATGTTGGGCCGCTTGGTCAAATTGTGTGATTCCCCGT
>SLGC01000053.1 GCA_007123885.1 Bacteroidales bacterium
ATATATGGCATTGCCACCATTATAGTCCCCTTCAGCGACAATGGGAAGGTTTGCCTGGGACATTTCATGCAAATAATGCCGCAGTTGTTGAGCAGCAGCTGTTTCTATTGAATCGGCCCGGTCGGGAATAACAATCTGATAGTCCGCTCTTCCGTCTATCAGTAATTCCCCCTGGGTACAGCTGGCTATTAAAATGGCAATTACGGCTATAAATGAGTTTGTCTTTTTCATTATCCCTGTCTTTTAAAATTACCGGTGCAGTATTGGATACAACCGGATCACCGGGTTGTTATCAGGTTCCGTTTTCTTAATTCCTCTACCCCGTTCTCCCATGCCCCTGCACTGCCCCACAGGTAATATGTGAAATACATGGTGCTTTTCTGTATGATAGTCGTCCATGGCTGAAACTCATTGTAATAATGAGGGGCACCTGTGTTATCGGGTGTATTCATCCACATATGCAGGAAAATAGGCTGGGCAACCGGAAAGGCGCCAACAAAGGTAATGTCTTCCAGGGTGTCGTAGCCTGCATTCCAGCCCTCTTCAAGGTCAAGAGCCGCACCATAATATCCTTCGGGCAGCATCCGGTATTCCTTGTGCCCGCCAACGGCAGGCACAATAAACACATCTTCGGGACCATGGCTCTCCCCCAGTTCCAGAATAGGCTGGGGTCCCAGCACGTTGGCCTCGGGGTTTTTAAAGGTCAGCTCAAACCTCACCTCCAGAAGCGGGGAGTTGCCGTAGAGCGTGAATATCTTCTTGAGGTGATTGCCATAGTAGTCCGTCTCCATCTCCACCTGAACGTAATCACCCATATCCTTAACAATCCGGGCGTCATATACCTGGTGGGTCTCCATGCTGGCCTGCCCGAGGAAATCTTCAAACCCGCCGTAGGGATAAAATCCCCTCATCCTGTGCGGGGCCCTGTGGTTGTATGTCTTCTCGGGCCATATCTTAAACAGCACATTGTCATCCTTGCTCTTAACAATATACTCTATTACCCGTGCGCCGGTCCTGAGCAATGAGATCCGGACCGAATCGTTCTCCATACGGTATTCATTCACTCCGTCGCTGTTCAGGTCAATCTCATAAACAAAGGCCCTGCCTTCGGGCTTGCCTACCCCCAGCTGACTCTCAGAGGTGGTTCCAAGGGCTTTTGCCCTTACAATGTAATCGCCCGGATCCAAATCGAGGGAAAAATCCATCTTCCTGAAGGTTGCCCGGGCTGTTTCAATAGTTTGAGTCTGGCGAAATACTGCCCTGCGGCTATCGCCTTTCCTGTAAACCTCCACTTCAACGGGAAAGGAACTTTCATTGGAAAAATTATGAATGGTTACCGGGAATTGAACCTGCGGGGCATGCCCGTAAAGCAGCTGATGCATCGAAATTGCAGGCGGCAGATCCAGCATGGCAACCGTGCCTTTCTTTTTGTCACCCCAGGCGAAATCAACAGCCACGGGATTGGTCCTGCCCATGGCATCACTGCCGGGTTGCAAAGGAATGCGGAATTGCCTTTCCTCGTTCACCCCAAGTGTAACCTGTCCCGGCTGGTTACCTGTAGCTATTGCGCGGGATGTAGTGATTTCAAGATTGCCCGTAACCGGGGAGGATGAATAGTTTTTCAAAGTGACAACCAGGTTGTAGTCATCAACAACCTCAGCCTGCATGTCAAGCCTGTCGTTATAATAATCTTCAAGATATTCCCTGTCAAGGTAAAGAAGCTGCAGTGCATTCCTGTAACGGGCAGGCCCCATCATCAATGCCTCTTCCAGAACAGCCACTGCCTTCCTGCTCATGATGGCCTCCCATATTGCATCGTGGGTCAGCGGCTTTTCCTTCTCAATGAACAATACCATGGAATTTGTCATATCGCCGCTCAACCTGCCGGCTATATTTATAAATGGCACATCCTCGTTATCTATCTGCTCCTTATTCCCAGGATGGACGATGTGTCCGTCATAATTGTAATTATCGCTGCGGGGATCATAAACCGGGCGGAAAATATACCCTCCTCCTTCATGAGCGTAATCAATCATCTTCTGAGGCGAGGCAAAAAAGTCCTGTACCTGTAAGCCATCATAATTGTCACGTCCGAATACGGGTGAATATCCGGCACTGGCAACAACGGGCAGATCCACTTCGCTCACCCAGCCCTCCAGCTCTTCCTTGCCATAACGGGCCAGGTAACCATGGAAGATAAACCATGAATGGCCCTCGTTCATACCCCTGCCGATCAGCTCCAGCGGATGCCCGGGAGTGCAGGTCACCGTTTTGATTAAAGTGGTGATGCCAAGCCAGCCCTTATGCATATGGTAATTATCCAGAAGGTCGCGCGTGCCTGCTATCAGCTCCTGAAGCCGGGCTGCCTGCTCCCTTGAGGAAGAGGAGATCACAAACAAATTGTTATCGCCATTGACCAGGTAGAAAGCCCTTATCATCTCAAGGTCAGCGGCCCCGAACTGATGGCTGCCCAGGCGGCCTGCCCACTCGAAAATAACAGCCGCCCTGCCCTCCACTAGCCGGCCTACCTCAGATGAGGGATCTGTAATAACCAGGGTATTCCCCTGACCGATCACTCTTTCCAGTTCACGCAGTGAGGGGTGCTCCAGTGTTCTGTATGAACCTGAAAACAGGCGGGAAAGAAAACCCTCCTGCATCAGCAAACCGGGCATGCCCAGGTCTTCAGCAGTGTCAACCTTGCTTTGAAGGATCGTCGACTGCAGCTGCGGAAATGCAATCTTAAACAGGTTTCCGTACCTGTGCCACCGGGTGTAATAGTCATGCCAGTGGTTGGTGTAGCCGTTAAAGCTTATGCTGGTGCTGACAGAAGACTCACCGGCGGCCTGGGGTTCGGTGCCAATGCCCGAAAGTCCCTGCCCGGAAACCGGAAAATGGCTGAAAACCAGAAAAGCAAGATAAATAATGGCGATCCCGGGAAATGATATCGATCTCATAATTAAATTTTAGGTAAATGTTAACTGGAACTTTTTCAGGATCCTAATGCCTGCCGGTGTCACGTTCTTCCCATCCGCTCTTGCCATCATCCATATAGACTTCAATAAGTGATCTCGAAACTCGCTGATCCACTTCTTCAACCAATTGGATTTTCAAAGGGTTATTCAACTTGTCTTTCCACTCAAAGACAGGATTGTATGGAATTTCCTTATCGGTTTCATAAATCAGATAAGCCCATTTTTCCATGAACATACTTCCTTTCATGGCAGGAATAACCTGTTGCATATTGGATGAACCAAAGCTCAGCGACAAGGCCCGGGACCAATAAAGCCATGGCCCGACATTCACATACATATATGGATTAAGGAGCCTGGGGCGCGACTCTACCCCGGTAGTTGCAAATTCCAGGTTGATACCTGCAAATCCTACTCCCGCTTCTTCGTCATAAAAAGTGATCCATGGCACATCAGCATCCACGATCAGCTCAGTCAGGTCTGCCAGGTTGCTGACATCAAAAGTAATGACCTCATCACGGACAACATCGTACCAGGCGGCATATTTCATGAGTTCGCGCTTAAACACAATTGAAGCATTCCGCAGGGCAAGGGTCTGAACCGTTTCATTGATCCTCATGCTGGTCGTATTGATAAAGTAGGGAACCCCCGGATAGAAATCATATCTCACGGAAGCATCCGCTTCGGGCACTCCGCGCAAGGCACCCCATACTTCGCTGGTGGTCAGTACCGGTCCTGAGACAGAATGCATATTCTGTTCCAGCTTCCAGTCGGCGGTATGTGTCCAGGCACGTGGCGGAACATAAATACCGGGATTCCAGTGAATGGCCCCGTTGGTTTCCATACGATGGAACAGCGGATATTCAGGCTTGCTCTTAAGGGCGAACTGCTCCAGGTGGCCTGATCGGGGATGCAGAACAATATTATAATGTTCATTTTCAATCCTTAATCCCGGAAGTTCGCCCTGTGTAATTAAATCAGTATGATAGGTTTTCGCCATAGCATCCAGATTGTTATAAAAAACAAGGAATACCCGGCTGGTTCTTGCTGGCACATCAGCCAGAAAAGCCAGTTTACATGTTGTCGTGGGCATCCAGAGAGGGATTTCCCTTTCAGGGTGGCCCTCCTCCAG
>SLGC01000121.1 GCA_007123885.1 Bacteroidales bacterium
GTCCGTCAAGGAATAAAGAGAAGCCGTTCTCTCCGTAATATACCCGGTCTGTCAGATAAAAACCGAGGCTGCTCTGGTTTGACGATAATGTGTTTGAAAAAGTCCTTGCAAATTCTCCCCCGCTGTTGCGTCCGTGCGACACCAGACTATGATGCGTTATTTTTATCCCGGGTACATCTAAAATCCACATGCGCTTCTGATTCGAAGAGAGTGAAAAGTCAATAATTGTAAGCAGGTTGTTCCTGATCTTACTTTCAGCTTTCAGACTAAAATATCCCGTAAGTGCCTTTTTAAAAACATTATATTCTGGTTTGGGAAAGTCGTTTCCAAGTTTTTCATAAAACAAGGCATAATAATTATCCATTTGGAGATTTAAGCAGGAAAGGGAGGGATTTGTCTTTATAACAGGTGGTGTGCAGGTATGGCTGATCGGTCTGGTTAACAAAATAAGCAAAAAGAGAATTGAGAGCTTCTTAGTCATAAATTTGCAGGGAAAAGTGACGCAATATATCAAAAATAAAATACTATCTGCCCAACCCTGCTGGTATACGATAAAAAACGCAATTTGTTATAGTTTTGTTTGTGATCGGAGCTATGGAAGATCCTGGGAGGGCCGGAAACAATATGATACTTAGGGGCTCTGCTCAGGGGTAGTTCATTCCGTGAAGCTGGGCTGCGCGGAGACAGGCTCTTTTTGAACCATCCGGGAGGGAGTCAGCCCTTTTCCTCTTTTTGATTTTTATTGACAGCTTCATTCGCTATCATGCAAATATTAAACCAGTTGAAACACCTCAACCAATCCTGGATATCATAACAATGCTTTTTAAAATTTCCATGTCAACTTTGTTCCAATCATCCGTGGCGGACCCGGCACAAAGGTAGGCACTCCAAAAAGACTCCCTGTATTTCCGGCGCTGGTAATGAATCGTTCATCAAGCAGGTTGACACCATAAAAGCTTAAGATGATACCCGGATTTACAAGTTCCATTCCAAGATTGATATTCAGCAAGCCATATGACGGTTGATCCAATCCTTCTGTGTTGGCATCCTCAAAATAAAAATGGGTTTTGTAGGCATAGGTTGGAGTCAGGAAAAATCGAATTTTTGAACCTGAGTCGACACTAGCATTGAATCCGAGCGTGTAACTATGCCTTGGAGACAACCGGGATGTGTTTCCTGCATACTCTTGTGTTAAACCATTATTGTCGGCATTATCGAAAGTTGAATGCAGGTAGGCATAATTTCCAAACAAATGAAAGCCTTTAAGCAGTGATGCATTTAGAGCGATCTCTGTCCCATAGGATGTTGCCCTTCCTCCATCAATCGACTTATAGTTAAACTCACCGGTGGCGGGGTCGGTTATCCATGCCCGGGTTTGGAAATTGTTGTATTTCTGGTAGAAGCCAACCACATCAATTAATACTTTCCTCATTAAGGATGTTTTAATACCAGCATCAATATTATCAACTCGTTCGGCGCTGAGTATCTCAGGTGTGCCGGTTGAAGTATACTGAAGAACCCTGGGTCGTCTGCCATTGGAATAGTTGGCAAAAACATTTGAATTCTCATTGATCTTGTATTGTAATCCAACCTGCCAGTTAACAGAAAAACTATTATCATTCATGCTTTTTTCATCACCGGGCTTGAAAAACACATTTGGGTAGTTACCAGTCAGCATACCCAGGGTTGAGGGATCTCCCCCGGTGAAAGCTGCCTGGTTGGCAAGTTCAAAGCTTTCGAATGCAGCGCGTAACCCTCCTGAAATGAAAAACTTACTCGTTAGTTGATAAGTTAAATCTGCAAAAGCTTCAGCAGCTTGATTGGTGGCCTTACTTTGATTGTTTTCCTGGTGGCTGTCAGGCAGGGGCATTCCTGCCAGAGACCCCAGTGCAGGATTATCCGGCAATGCCGGCATAAGCAATGGCTGACCGTCTGGCAAAATTAAGTATGACGGGTCTAAAAACAGATTCACCATGCTTTGCTCGTTGGTAGAAAGCCAGTAGGTCTGATTTGCTTTTTCATGCCAGTAGCTGGTTCCGGCTGAGCCATTCAGTCTGCTTTTTACAGAAAAATTGTTCCTGATTTCCTGATAAAACTGATCGGCACCGGCGTGCTCCCACATATCGATAGCCGGAGCAGCTGTACCATCACCATCCCACCTGGCTGATGAGGTTAATTTTCTGAATGAAGTTATTGAAGACCAATAAGTATGTTCATTAATGATATATTTATAGTTAACTGTTGCGTCAAAAAGGTCTTTTCCTGTTTTCAGGTTATCCCCTTGTTCCAATGATGCCCGGTAAGTGAAGATATCTTTATCTCCTGCTGTATTTGGGAATTGTTTGCTCATAAAACCAATTCCGGGAGTATCATCTCTCTGGTAATTCAAAACCAGATCCAGTCTATGGTTCCAGACAGGAAGGTACCGTAACGATAATCGGCCTGCCGTTGTATTTTTTCCATTGAGTGTCCCGCCAAAAGTGTTCTGAACGAACCCGTCACTAAAATCGTGAACTCCTGCTGCCCGGACAGATAACTTATCATTTATTAAAGGGATATTTAATGCTCCCCTGAATTCTCTTTGATTGAAATCCCCTAATCCGGATGTGACATACCCATTCGTGCTGTTACTGGGGTTTCTGCTAATAAAATGAATTGTGCCAATTTGTGCACCCCTTCCAAAGAGAGTATTTTGGGGCCCCTTCAATACTTCTACCCTGTCCATATCAAATAGTGCAATAGAGGCTCCGCTTGCGCGGTTAACAGGAACATTATTTAAATATACTGATACGCGGGGTTGAGCACTGGGACTGACTTCTTCGCTGGTTAGCCCTCGAATGACAAAGCTGGGGCGGTTTGCTCCCTGTTCAGTAATAAACAGTCCCGGAATATATGATGAAAGCTGACCTAATGCCGTTATGTTAGCTTTCTCTATGAAATCACTTCCGACTACACTAATTGCAGCCGGTACATCAAATATCTGCTGTTCTCTTTTTCTTGCAGTGACCGTGACCAGATTCAAATGGATAATATCTTCAACAAGTATGAAGTTCAGCTCATTTTGTCCAGGCTGAAGAGTAATTCCGGTTATCTGGGTTTTGAAGCCAATAATAGAAGTTTGTACGGTTATTTTGCCTTCCGGAAGCCTGTCAAAAAAATATTCGCCGGTCTCGTTGGCATTTACTCCCTTTTCTGTTCCAACAATAATCACACTGGCGCCCTGAAGTACATTTTTGTTTTCGTCGGTGATGGTTCCACGCAAACTGGAAAGGTTTGGATTTTGAGAAAGACCATCCATGCAAGTAAATAACTGCAGAGTAAATATTACGATTGCAAAGGTTCGTTTCATAGTAGTGGTTTTAACTTTTAATGATATATCCTCCCAGTGGGTAATCCGTTCCAGGTTCTTCATATGGCCCGTTTTCGAGCCAAAATTACCTCTTCAAATCAGGGAGAATTATATGCATCCGGCCGAAGGGTAAATATAATAATGACATAGATTGCAAAAATATAAATATTCTGTAACTCTAATTGAATTATCTAACCATTTCGAGAATTAAAAATGATTATATGCCGAAAGACGCAGATTCAGGCAACACCATAATATCGGCCAAGGGGTTATTATTTTCCAAAATAATCATAATATCAGTCAGTAAATGTTCATTCTCTTTCCAATGCAGCGAAGGACAAATACTTATTACCAGTTGTATGACATTTCACTTCATATGCTGCCCAGGGTGAATTTTTACTCCCTCAGAAAATCTTTTGTGTGTTTTAAATGATTTCTGGACAAGTCAGCTGATTTGTCATTTTATCTTATATTTGAAACTAAGAAGTGAATTAAACGACTTAATGAAACTTTTTTATCATGGATAGAATCAAAATAGGACCCGCATTGCCGGGGACGGCCCTTTTTTTAAGCATATTTGCCGGCGGATGCGGTGCCCCGGCTGAGAGAAGCCACCTGGATCCTGAAAAGCCCAATATAATCTATATCCTTGCCGACGATCTTGGCTACGGCGACCTGGGCAGCTACGGGCAGAAAAACATAAAGACCCCCAATCTTGACAGGATGGCCGAAGAAGGTATGCGGTTTACA
>SLGC01000004.1 GCA_007123885.1 Bacteroidales bacterium
AAATTTTAAGAATTGGGAAAGCCAGGCTTATTCAGATCGCATTGTTGTCTGCCCTGGCCTTGATTTCAGTTTCCTGTCAAAAGGATGACCTTCAGCTTAAAGGTGAATTTTCAAGATCCGCCTCAGCGCTTAATGAAGCCCCTGGCCTGAACAGAGCCCCTGCTCCGGGTGATGCATCTATTGCCGGTATAGCTATTGCAGCCGGATTCAGCGAACTGGTAGGAGCCCTGTTATATGTAGACGAAGAGTTTGACGCCGGACTGGTTGACCTGTTCCTGAACGGTACAGACCAGTATACTGTTTTTGCCCCGACAAATGAAGCATTTGAGAATCTCTACAGTGCCCTGGAAATCGACGAAATTTCCGATCTCCCTGCCGAACTGGTTCTTGATGTCCTTCTTTACCATGTGACCGAGGGGCGTCGTGCCGCGAACAGCGTTGTCCCTCCCAGGGGTACACGTACAATTACAACCCTTCTCGGGGAAACATTTAGTGTAGACCGTGAAGGTGTTATAACCGACATAGCCGGACAGGAAGTTGCTATAGTTGACGCCAACATTTCTGCATCAAATGGAATCATCCATGTTATAAACACCGTATTATTACCATTGGAATAATAACCAAAAGTTGCTTTTTTAATCTGTCTTAGTTAGCTTGAAGGGGCTGCCAAAATTTGGCAGCCCCTTTGGCCTGGATGTCAGAGACTATCTTGCAAATAAATTTCTGTTTAATTTAGCACGCTATTAGTTAAGCATTTTTATTTTAAAAGATATTTCAACTACACTTATTGTATGATCCATAATTTTTAATATTCATTTAACAGATTAAGATTTGCCAAACCGTATAATGTATGAGGGGGAGTCATAAAAACCTGCTGTCGTACGCCCAATGCAAGAGGGCCTGTCTTTGTACGGGCCTGCATTCCAGGTCTCCTTTATGGCAATGTTTCTGGAGTTGGGCAACATGGCGTTTCATTGCCTTCCATCTCCTGACCTGGCGTTCATCGTCATCAGAACGCCTGCCCATATAATATCGACAATACCATTGAAACCAGCCCCTGGGGTCCTGCGGATTGATCCACCCCTTCTTAAGCCAGTATGAGAGGGGCTTGGATGCGTTCACCTGGAAATAGTTCAGGTTCGGGTCCGCTTTTTTTGGCGAAAGCTTTGCATTTTCAAACCACGATGCAGGGAACTCATCCCGGCAATCATTTAAATATTTTCCGCCGAATACACCTAAATGCAACATTTGCCCGGGAGTGAGGTCAGGAGTGAATTCCGGATGAAAACTCCGGCCAGTTGGCTTCGTTAACATATATCGATAGCCTTGCTGCAATTTATCATTAACAATGATCTCTTTCGGTTTCATTTTCCAGTTCATAAGATAAGCATACGGCTAAAATGAATTATACGGTAACCCTGTTATATCCGACCGATAAATAAACCATCCATCACCTCACTGCGGTAATCAAAAATTGCCTCAAGCCGGTGGCGGATAATGAGACGGTTGGCCAGATCGCCCATCAGGCCAAATGGAGGCTTGTAGGAGACAATGTCAAGCATTAGGGTGCCGGTGCCTGATGGTTCCAGTATATGCTCATGATGCCATAAGGCATATGGACCTGCACGCTGCTCATCAACAAAATAGCGATTTTCGGATAACTGGGTAATTTCGGTGACCCAGGAAGTTGTGTATCCCGGAAAAGGCCTTACACGGTAAACTATAATCATGCCAGCATACATCTTTTCAGGCAATGGCAGCGAAGTGATCTCAAACCTCATGTCGGGCGGGGTAATTTTTTCCAGATTAGAAGGTGAGGATATAAAATCCCATAATTCTTCGGCTCCGCAACCAAAATACTGTTCCCTCCTGAATTGATAGAATCCCATATTTTTTTTCTTCAGCAAGTTAATAATCACCCTCCTGATAAAGCCGGCATCTTAACTGAACAGGCAGGCAGCCATCGGGACAATGTCTTCAGGGGCACCTATATGCTTAAGAGGACCGCGGGAGGCATTGGCCTCACGTTTGACCTGCTGCCCATTCCGCCTGAACCACCAATTACCACAAAGTTTTTCATGCATTGATAACACGAGATGAAATCAATTGTTTAAAAATGGTTCCGATCATATAAGCACCAGTTTTATTTGAATGGTATTTCAAATTTTACGGTAGCCCGATTGGGAATACTTCCGGGAGTTAATGGAAGAATTTAACCCTCCCCCACGCAATTCATAAAAACAGAATTTCCCGGAGGCTGTTTTCTTGAGGAAACTCGCAGTCATAGAGCCGAAATTTAAAATTTTTGAGGCATCTTTGCATAAAATTTTCAAAAACTGTTAAAATCTCCTGCATAGCATGCCAAAACGCGAAGATATCAACAAAATCCTCATTATCGGATCCGGGCCAATCGTTATTGGTCAGGCCTGTGAATTTGACTATTCCGGCACCCAGGCCTGCAAGGCCCTGCGCTCACTGGGATACCACATCGTACTGGTAAATTCCAATCCCGCAACTATCATGACCGACCCGGAGATGGCAGATTTTACCTACATCGAACCTCTCAACATATATGCACTGACCGAGATCATCAAAAAGGAACGGCCGGATGCCCTGCTTCCCAACCTGGGAGGACAGACCGCGTTAAACCTCTCTTTTCAGCTTGCCAACCAGGGAATTCTCGACCAATATAATGTGGAGGTAATCGGGGTAAACCTGCAGGCCATTGAAAAGGGCGAGGACCGGACCGAATTTAAAAACTCCATGGCCCGGCTGGGCATAGAAATGGCCAGATCTACTGCGGTTAACACCGTGGCCGATGCAGAAAATATTGCATCGGAACTGGGCTACCCGGTGGTGATCCGCCCTGCCTATACAATGGGGGGAACAGGTGGCGGACTTGTATATAACCTCGAGGAGCTAAGGATCATCGCGGCACGCGGCCTCGCCGCCAGCATGACAAACCAGATACTGGTGGAAGAATCGGTACTGGGATGGGAAGAGCTGGAGCTGGAAATAGTACGCGATGCAAAGAATCAGATGATCACCGTATGTTTTATCGAAAACGTGGATGCCATCGGGGTACACACCGGCGACTCATTCTGCACCGCACCTATGCTTACCATTTCGGAAGAGCTGCAGAAGAGGCTGCAGGATTATTCCTACCGGATAGTGGAGGATATCGGCGTGATCGGGGGCACCAATGTACAGTTTGCCCATGATCCGAAATCAGGCCGGGTAGTTGTCATAGAGATCAATCCCCGTACCTCCCGCTCCTCGGCACTGGCATCCAAAGCCACAGGGTTTCCTATCGCCCTGGTATCCGCCCTGCTGGCCGGCGGACTGACTCTTGATGAAATCCCCTACTGGCGCGAAGGAACACTTGAGAAATATACTCCCTGGGGGGATTACGTAGTGGTGAAATTTGCCAAATGGGCGTTTGAGAAATTCGACGGACTGAAGGACAAGCTGGGAACCCAGATGCTGGCTGTGGGCGAAGCGATGAGCATTGGCAAGAACTACAAGGAAGCTTTCCAGAAAGCAATTCGCTCGCTTGAAACCGGCCGGTACGGACTCGGTTTTGCAAAAGATTTCAATTCCAAAACCCTGGATGAATTGATGCTGCTGCTTAAAGACGCATCAAGCGAAAGGCAATATATCATGTACGAGGCGCTGAGGAAAGGTGCCACGGTACAGGAACTTCATGAGAAAACCTATATCAAGGCATGGTTCATAAAGCAGATGAAAGAACTGGTGGAACTGGAGGAAAAGATCCTCTCCTTCAAAAAAACCGGACTACCTGATGAACTATTCATCCAGGCGAAAAAAGATGGTTTTGCAGATAAATACCTGGCCAGACTTCTTGATATCCCCGAAAGGGAGATCCGTGACAGGCGACTTGCCCTGGGTCTGGAAGAGGCCTGGGATTCGGTGCCCGTGAGTGGCGCCGATGCGGCCTATTATTATTCCACCTATAACGGAGATAATAAGGTAGAGACGGACAACCGCAGGAAGATCATGGTACTTGGCGGAGGGCCCAACCGCATAGGGCAGGGCATTGAATTTGACTACTGCTGTGTTCATGCCGCCTTTGC
>SLGC01000215.1 GCA_007123885.1 Bacteroidales bacterium
TAGCTTTTATTTTAGCACTTGTTCCCTATGGTAAAGAAGATTTTTTTCCTGTTTATAACTCTTGCCTTATTTGGCAATTCCATAGTTATTTCAGCACAAGGGCAGATCAGGCTCAGTGATGAAGCCAGTATTTCCCTTCTTACCTGCTCACCCGGGGATGAACTTTATTCTATTTTCGGACATAGTGCAATACGTGTAAAGGACCCCCTCCATGGAATTGACATGGTATTTAACTATGGCACCTTTGATTTTTCGGATCCTAATTTTTATACAAACTTTGTAAGGGGCAAGCTAAATTACATGCTTTCGGTTGCCGAATACCGCTACTTTGAATATGAATACCGGTTGGATAACCGATGGATATGGGAGCAGGAACTAAATATTGCTCCGGTTGAACGCCAGTTCCTCTTTGACTCCCTTGTAACTAACTGGCAACCCGAAAACCGGTATTACCTGTATGATTTCTTTTTTGATAATTGTGCAACACGTATAAGGGATATATTTTATGAAGCACTTGAACGTGACATCCACTTTGATTACGGCGGACTGGAGCACGGCCAGACTTTCAGGGAACTACTTATGCCTTACCTGGCTCAAAAACCATGGGCAAGGCTCGGGATCAACCTTGCACTCGGAATGCCGGCCGACAGGATAGCTAATCCATGGGATTACATGTTTCTGCCCGACCATATGATGACTGTATTCGGTGATGCCGGTATAAACAGTGAAAATGGGAATGCTGAATTTATCCATGCCGCTGGTGTCCTGCTTCCCGGTAAGGAATTACACGATGGCAGCATGAATTACATGCCCCTGTGGATTTTTCTGCTCCTGCTTGCCTCTGCCATTGCTATTTCAATCAAGGACTATCGCCTGGGGAAACTTACACAGTGGTTCGACAGGGTGCTCTTCGGGGCTGCAGGCCTGTTGGGCTTACTTATAGCGTTTCTCTGGTTTGCCACCGACCATCAGGTAACAGTTTGGAACCTGAATATACTTTGGGCCCACCCCTTTCTCCTGATAATGGGATTTCTTCCTGCCGGATTCAAATACCACAAGCTTAAGAGATATTTTATCCTCTTCTGCGGGACTTTACTAATATTGGTAGCACTATTCTGGCCGTTTTTCCCCCAGGCGCTTCCCTGGATGATATACCCCTATGTTCTGGCTCTGGCAATACGTTCCCTGGTTATTTATCTGGCCACTTCACATGGAACAGCTCCGCAACACACAGGTTAATGAGCCGGTTGTGCGGATTACAATCATTCTACCTTAATTGTGGAATTTTTGGAAATAATGGTATTTTTACCCGTATGTATTAAACCATAAAAGACAACCACTATGAATAAGATTACCAAAAAGCCGGCTACTAACGGGAAGACTTTGATGAATTATATGGCAAAAATCATGATGTTCCTTCTGCCGGTAACCGGCCAGATATCGGCCCAGGCACCCGAACCTGTTGAATACAACAATGACCAGCTTGTCCGGATGGCTGTCCAGGGACAAATTGCAGAAGCACGTATGAGTTATCCCCCATATCGCATAGGCTTTGACGGATCACTTTCAGTTGTGCCCGGAACAGGAAGCATAACATATAATTTCCGTACCGGTGATTCAGCCATTGACATTGCCGGCGACCATATTGAACCTGCAGTAACATTATACCATCCAAACGGAAGACAAAGTGCGGAGAGCGTTGCTTTGAATGTTCTCGCCTGCATAGGTAACGAGGTGGTTGTAATTTCAGGAAATGCAAAAGGAGCCAGGGGCTTTGTAATAGGCAAGCATGGCGGTTCTGAACATGTAATGGTAGATTTTCCTGATCCATCTGTTATTGACAACCTGCTCCTCGGCGACAGGATGCATATCCATGCCCTGGGAACAGGAATGAGGCTTACAAATATTGAGGATGTAAAAGCTATGAATATGAGTCCCTTCCTTCTTGAGGCAATGACCGGAGCTGGTATGGGTATAACACCGGAAGGCAAACTCCGCGTTGCAGTTACACACATGGTTCCCGCTAAAATAATGGGGTCGGGACTGGGCCGGAATCATGCTTACAGCGGCGACTACGATATACAGCTTTTTGACAGTGAGGTCAATGAAAAATATGGCCTGAATACATTACGCCTGGGAGATATAGTAGCTATTATTAATGCCGATACAAGCTACGGCCGCATATACAAAACCGGGGCTGTCACAATTGGTGTGATTACCCATAGCAACAGCATCGTTGCCGGCCACGGCCCCGGGGTGACCACCCTCTTTACCTCATCATCTGGAAATATTGAACCTGTAGTAGATCCTGATGCAAATCTCAAAAATCTACTCTGGGATTGAACCGGATGAGAAAGCGGATCCCCTCCAGACATAGCGGGTGATCCCGCAGGATATTTGCTTCAGGAAATCCTGAATATCAATTGTACCATATCACAGATTCTTTTGCAGGCAGTTCCCTCGGGATCCTGTTCTTGAAATTACCAAGCCAGGGCCAGAGGAACTGACTGTTCAGATCGACCTCTGTAACAATTACAGGATTATCCATTGTAGCCTCATCCATTATCTCACCATCCAGATCAAACACTGCAGAAACCATATCAAAAGTGGAGGTGACAAGATAAACCTGATTTTCTATTGAACGGGCCCGCGTAAGAGTCAGATTACCTCCCCATATTGGCATCAGAATAATTTCTGCTCCCTTCAAAGCCAGGGTTCTGGCAACTTCAGGAAAATATACGTCCCAGCATATCATTATTCCAATCCGGCCAAAATCAGTATCGAATACAGGCAGATCCTCACCCGGTGTAACTCCGCCGTCGATTTCCTCCCTTGGAAGAGCCACCTTACGATATTTCCCGGCAAGTGATCCTTCCCGGTCAATCAGAATGGCGGTATTATATACCACATCACCATCTTTTTCAAGGATACCGGCCACTATATAAATATTGTGCTCTTTAGCTATTTTGCCAAAAAATTCTGTTGAGGGACCGGGAACCGGTTCAGAAGCAGAATAATAATTATGGGATGTCCCAACAAGGGTGAGTCCTTCAGGCAAACATATAATGTCGGCTTTAGAGGCAGCAGCCTCAGCCACCAGTTCGGCATACTGTTCACGGTTATCCTGTGAATCCCTGCTGTTTCTGGGACGGTGGAACACAGTGGCCAGCTTGACCGGCCGGGGTTTCAGTTCATCGACCCTTGTTAGAGAGACATCCCCGAAATGCACCGTGCCTTCGGCATCCCACCGGTAAACCAGGTCTATCCTGGCTTTCCTGGCGGAAGTGGGTGCCTGGTAAACCTGTCCGATAATATACCATCCTGACGATGATTGTTCATTCAGGGTGGGAGGATATTCTGCGACGCCAACCTGCCTGCCGGATCCATCCAGCCAACGGATATTGGCTAAAACTGACCTCCATGGTTGTCCGGTATTATCTGCCTTAAAAAATACCTTAATATGGTAATATTCTCCGGGATCGATATCTTTTGATTTAGTCCACAAGCCGTTTGCATGTTTTTTTCCCCCTCCCGAAAGAGTCAGCGTCGGTTTTTGCCTGAAAAGCAACTCATTGTTTATACTATGTTCGGGGGCTAATTCAGGTCTGCCGGATTCAAAATGCCATTCATCAGGCTCAAAGCTGCTTGTCATTTCCGGTTCATAGGAAAGGATGCCCGTTTTCTCATTATTGCATCCAGGTATGCAAAGAGTTATTATAGTCAGCAGTAATATGAAAAGATAACTGACAGGTTTCTTGTTTGTCATGATTTAGTATTTTAAGTCTTGTTCAGGAAGCATCTGCAATATTATAAAAATTTCATAAAAATTGTCTGCTTTTTAAAATAAATATATATTTACATATTGCAACACACACACATGCCTTTCGGGCAAAGCCCCGCCGGGACATGTCCGCACCGGAGGGCGCAGGTATATAAGATTAAGTAAAATTCCAAAAATCTGAAAAATATGAACAGGAGATCTTTTATAAAAAAAACCGCTGCCGGAGCAATTATAGCCGGGATACCCGCCGCGTCATCGCTGCTTTCATCATGCAGCAATGTTAAAGCTGCCGGAATAGGCATCTGTGACTGGGACCTGGGACATACACCCAATGATCCGTTCACTCCTTCAACCCCGGCAAGTGTCTTTGTTCCACGTGCGGAAAGTGTAGGTTATGAAGCCATCCAGGTTAGTGTGGGTACATCACCCGATAATATCATGTTAAGGGACCCAGAGGTCAGGAAAAAATACATTGAACTGGGAAAAAGGCACAATATAGTATATTGTTCGGTAGCGGTGGGAAGCATTCTCCACTACAGGCCTTTGACTACAGAACCTGAAAGTGCCATTTATATGCTGGACGGACTGGAAGCCGCCAGCGCACTGGGAGCAAAAAACATCCTGCTAGCCTTCTTTTTTGACGGCGATCTTCTTGAAAGAGACTCATCCGGTAATTATATAAACATATCCGGCGGCGCATCTCCTGAATACAAGTGGAAAGAAAAAGATGTGGAAAGGCTGATCGCCTTAATGAAGCAACTTGCCCCCCGTGCCGAAGACCTGGGTGTGGCCATGGGTATTGAAAATGCCCTTACTGCCCGTCAGAATATCCAGATCATTGAAGAGGTGGGTTCGCCCATGGCCCAGATTTATTATGATATAGGAAACTCCTGGAGTATGGGTTATGATGTACCTGCAGAGATAAGGGAGATAGGCAATGACGACATGTGCGAGATCCATATTAAAAATATGGGTTCAAGATTGCTTTTCGGGGACGAAGGAATTGTCGACATGAAAGCATGCGCTGATGCCCTGAAGGAAATCGGTTATGATAAATGGCTGGTCATTGAAACGATAGGCCGCCCCAACAGGTTCGAGGAGGATGCCAGGGCCAACATTGATTTTACCAGAAGAGTTTTCATGTAAACAAGACGCACATGCCTTTCAGGTAAATCCCACGGCAACATGCCCGCCCTGAATACAAATATTTTCAGGGTTTAAGAGGAATCTTACAGCGGTATTATTTACCGGGGGGGGTCAATAACGGTTTGATTCAAAAGCTGTATTGAGCGCGCAATACAAGTAAAACCGGGTTGCTTTCCATATAGTCAACACTGACAAGCACCAGGTTGCCCATGAAACGGAGTCCTGAAGTAATATAGTAATTGAGGCCAAGTGTGATGTTCCTTTGCTCTCCGCCGTTGAAGCCGGCATCGTTAAGATTCACTAAACTGTAGCGTATACCAACTTCCCAGGCTCCAACCGGTCCGGATGGTGACACGGTGCCAACCAGTCCCCGTGAGTAGGAGCGGCTTTCGCCGGTCAATACGTAGCCGGATTGTATATGAAACCCGCTGAATGTCGGGTTGGCACCTTCGAACCTGTAAACTGTACCCTGCAGGTATTCCGCTTCAATGGAAAAAGGCCCGCTTATGTAGAGCAGCTCCAGCCCCGACTTAAGGGTGCTTTCGGCATCCGGTACGATAATATCTATGAGCTTTATTGCACCACCCTTGCTGTCGCGGGCTTCAGGCCGGTCCCTTAGCCTGAGAATATTGTTATCCATAAGGTTTTCATATACGGCAGAAGCTCCCACATGCAATAATCCTGAACCGATCTGTGGTGCAAATACACCCCTTAGTGCAAGGCCCAGGGGCATATCATTTACAAGGATCTCTCTCTGGCCGAGAGCTCGTCCGAAAACCATGGTTTTAAAACCATACGGGCCATTGTAATAATCATAGGCAACGCCAATCCTGCGTGCATCAGGGATGACATTGCTTATGGAGGAGCGTTCTATGAAGGTAATGTCAATGGAACTTGTCAATTGATTGAAACCCTGCGGCACTTTAAATTGCCCGATCCAGAGGCGGCCATTTCCATATGTCCGGCGAAGCATGAAATCTTTAGGGTCTATCCCACCATCGGCAAAATCGATTTCGATCAGACCGTCCCAGCCTCCGGTAATATTCACGAACATTCCCATGCGGGCACGACGGTTGTTGAAACCATTGCTGAAAGCATCAGCGTGGTTGATCCCGTTAAAAGCATCCATATGCAACCGGCCTTGTATCAGGAATTCCTGGGCTTTCGCAGGAAGGGAAAGACTAAGCAGGGATAAAACAAATAGAGCAACTGCACCATAAACAGTTTTTGTAGTTCCTCTCATTTTCAAAATTTTAGTTCAACAATGAATTTATTACATTCAATACCGAACAATGATCATCACTAATTTCCCCGCACGAAATTAAGAAAAAGCAAATAACTTAACTGTTGCAGGTGAAAAAAACATATTTTTTCATAGGTTCCTAAACTTGCCTGCTAAAAAACCTGATCGATAAAGCTTAAAATTTGCAATATCTTCCAAGGTGGGCTCTCCATTCTGCCATCTTTCTGTTCAATTTCTGTTTTCCTGTTCTCAGATTTTATTATGAGTGAAAATATTACTACATTGGAATTCAATAAACCATTTTAGCTGTTTGGTTCTTGATTTTTCTATTATCAATGAAAAGCAATACCTTAATAATATTCCATCATTTATGGGAAAAAAAGTAGATTCAGATAACAGGTTCTATAATGAGGATGATTTTTATAATATCCTGAAAATAGATGCTCATGCTCACCTCAGGACCAGGGACAGCTATTTTATAGAACAAGCCAAAGCCCATAATTTCAAATTATTATGTATAGTGGTTGATGATAAATCAACAAGGGATCATATAAAGGAGCAATATGACTATATTATCCATCATAGATCAAATTTCCCGGCAGATATTGAATTCATAACTTCATTTTCAATGAAAGATTTCAATAAAAACAATTGGCTTGAAAATACGCTGGAATGGATAAATTATACACTTGAAAAAGGAGCGTCTGGTGTAAAAATATGGAAAAACATAGGTATGGTTGAAATGGACAGGGATGGCAGTTTTATAATGATCGATGATCCACGTTTTGATCCTTTGTTCGGATCTCTTTCAGACAGGGGAATTCCGGTAGCGGGACATATAGGCGAACCTAAAAACTGCTGGCTGCCGCTTGAAGAGATGACAACCATCAATGAGCGTGAATATTTTAAAAATAATCCGCAGTACCATATGTACAATTACCCTGATTTACCTTCATATGAAGATCAGATCATGCCTTTGGAAAGAATGCTTGAAAGGAATCCCGGGTTGAAATATGTCGGCCTCCACCTGGCGAGCCTTGAATGGGATGTTGATGAACTGGCCTCCCGCCTTGAGAGGTTTCCCAACATGGCAGTAGATCTTGCAGAAAGAATGGGACAGCTGTTTTATCAGGCAGGAAGTGACCGGGAAAAGGTCCGGGATTTTATAATAAAATACCAGGACAGGATCCTCTATGGTACTGATATAATTGCCAGCGATGATCTAACAGACAACCCTGCTTTACTGGCAGGCTGGCAGCAGGACATATGGCTGACCGACTGGCTCTTTTTTACTTCAGACAAGAAGATGACCAGCCGGTTTGTAAACAATGAATTTTTCGGACTCAGGCTGCCAAAAGATGTGGTTGATAAGATCTACTTCAGAAATGCCGTTAACTGGTATTCCATATTCAATTGAATGATCTTGCGAGCCGCTTCCTGACCACATGCGTCCTTCCGGGGAAAGTTCTGCCAGTCTCACTATAAGTGATTAAGGACAACCTCCCTGCCACAATTTTTCATCGAATTATCAGAAGCTTCCAGGATACGCATTACTTCCAGACCGGAAATATGATTTGAAACAGGAGTAGTGCCTTTCATTATGGCATTGACAAAATCAGCTGCCATTGTACTTAATGCCTCTTTGTGGCTTATTTTTGGGATATAGACATCACCTGTGCGGTAATCAACTTTTATATCATATTTTTTATCATTTAAGGCATATTTATAACCGCAGTCGTAAACCCTGATCTTTTCGGCTGGCTCGAGATCATTGAAAAAGATCATTTTTTTATCACCTCCGATCAGGATCACCCGCCTCTTCACAGGGGATATCCAGGAACAATTGAAATGAGCAATTAGACCGGATTGATAATTTATTGTCATATACCCAATATTCTCAACCCCGTTACCTGTATGGCATTTTCCCGTCGAATGAACACTATAGGGCTTTTCATTTATAAGAAAATTCAAAACTGATATATCATGGGCAGCAAGATCCCAAAGAACATTGATGTCAGGCTGGAACAATCCGAGGTTCATCCTGGTGGAATCAAAATAATTAAGCTTGCCTGTTTCACCGCCATCGATAAGTTCCTTGATTTTCTGGACTGCTCCTGCATATAATAAAGTATGATCAACCATTAAGACTTTTTGCTTTTCCCCGGCAAGTTCAATTAACTTTAAAGCCTGATCAGTATTTGATGTCATCGGCTTCTCGAGAAGAACATGCTTTCCTTGTCCCAATGCCTTCCTGGCGATCTCATAATGTGTATATATGGGAGTTGATATTACGACAGCATCGATTCCGGGATCATTTAAGATATCATCATTCAATTGAACAGATTCAATTGCAGGATAATGGCTGGAAATTAATGATAATCTTTCCTTTCTCTGGTCGGCTACTTTTTTTACTGTACACAAATCAACTGCCATGAAATTACGAACAAGTTTTGGCCCCCAGTTACCATAACCTATAATTCCGAGATTTATCATGATTTAGAATTATATTTGCATAGTATTATTTTATGCAAAGAACATTACATAAATATAAGTATTTTAACCGGGAAAATGAAGTTATACCGCTTGTCAGCTGTTGTTTAATGAATTTATTCCGCATATGGGACTATCGCTAAAACCCAGAAACCCTCCAGCGAAATTGAAATTAACCTGGTTCATCCTGGTTGCAATTTTATTTATCCCGGTAAGTTTTCTTCACTCTGTAACCCCCGGTTCATATCCATCAGCCGATAATCCTGATCCTTACCTTCCAGCGTGTAACGCCACCGGATCATTAAGATCCTTCAAGGGTCCGCATGAATCAGAACTTCTTCCGGCCGGTGAACTTCAGGGCATATTCGCCCTTGAAAAACATATCATTGACACCGGTATAAAGGAAGGAGACGGGCAGTCTCTTGCAGATATCAATGGAGACGGCACCAATAACCTGATAGTAGGAACGGGGAACGGCGGGGAAGTATTCTGGTATGAAAAAATCGCCGGTGGTAAGTGGCAAAGACATCTGGTAGCAAAAGGTTACCGCGAGGTGGAAGGTACAATTGCAGGTGATTTCAACGGTAACGGGCAAATAGAGGTAATTATACTCGACCAGAGAGGCAATAGGGTGGATATTGCACAACAGGCCGGTGATGATCCAAGGGGGGAATGGCTGACACTGACTCTCGACGCGGATGCCAGTTTTGTTCAGCAGGGAATAATTATGGATATAACCGGGAACGGTTATCCTGATTTTATTTATGCCTACGAAGGATCAGGCCGGGGTGACGGAGGTTTTTACTGGATGGAAAATAAGGAGGGGGATCTGCTGGACCCGGAAAATTGGGAAAAACATGAGATGCTGCAGCTAGAGGGGGCATGGTGGATTGATTACAATTCCCCCAGGGACTGGGGAGGGTACGGTTCAGGAGATATAGCAGTGAGCGTAAGGGAGATCAGGGGAAGGAACCCCGGATCGGTAAACGGAGGTATATATATATTAAAACAACCCGCCAACCCAAGGGATAAATGGATAAAAGAGGCCGTCGATACATCATTTCCCGTGTTACAGGTCTCATCAGGCGATCTGACAGGTAATGGAGATGAAAGGGATCTGGTTGCAGGCGCCTGTCACGACTCGGAACATACCGGACTTTATATTTATGACCATAGTAATAAATGGCAAAGGACCGTGATTGAAAACCGTCATAACTGGTGGGGGACATACGCATTTGATATCAACAAAAACGGAAGGGCGGAAATAATTTCCGGAGAGAGATCAGGAAATACCATAAGGATATATGCCTATGATGATAATCTTAGCCGGTATGCCCTAAAGGTGAGCGATCCGTTCCTCAAACCCGACGATCAGATAATTTTTGACGATATCGATGGGAATGGGAATAAAACCGAGTTTTTCGTCGGGTCAGATCCCGACGGGGTTTTCTGGTACAGGGCATTCCATGCTCACTAAACCATAAAAACATTTCCACCTCCTGATTCAGGTTGGTGATTTTATAAGTTGATATAAAACTATTATTATGCATATAATCACAGGATTGCTTTTGTCAAAGCTTCTTTCTGGAGCAGGAAAACCCAGGACATTCAGAGGTTTTCGCGGAATTGTGGAGATAAAACATGCTATTCCCGGCCGTGTAAGATATTATATCCCTTTTTTGAGAAATGATATAGAAAAGGGGCAGATGCTGGAACAACAACTTCTGAAAGCTTCAGCCATTAAGGAAATAAATATAAATCCCCTGCTGGGCACGGTACTTGTTGTGTATGAAGCAGGCAAAATTAATGAGGTAACCCTCACCGGCGTGCTGGCCAAATTGCTCGGCCTGGAGAAGGAACTGGAAAAAACACCCAGATCCTTAATCGGCAAGGAGTTAAATAAAGTCCTTAAATCTGCAAACAGTACCGTTTATGAGCAAACAGACGGGTTGCTGGATTTAAATAGTGCTATTACCCTGGCTTTTTTGTCTTTGGGATTATGGTCCATTGCCAGGAAGCCTTCCATATTACCTGCCGGAGTAAGCCTGGTTTACTGGGCATATAACAACAGCCTGAAGCAGTTGGACTAATGGATCCGAGCCGGTAATTCGGATGTATGGGATTGGCGGGGAATGGATATTCTGGTGGGTTATTTTGAACAGGATCGCGTCAAAGTTAACAGTAAATTATGCATTGGAAAAATTTGATCAAAGAACCGCTGCTTAAATGCAGGATTTTGCATCATATACCCGGGCGTATGCGGATAGGATGCCTTGCCATCCGTTATCTGGACGGTTATGAAAATGATCTCAGGGAACGTATCGATGGACTGGAATGGGTGAAGCATGCGGCAATTTCTGTAATAACTGCCAATATAGTGGTTCAGTATGAAAGTGACGAGGTTTCGCCTGAGGTCATTATATCAGAGATGGAAGAAATAATTTCCCTGTTTTCCATTCCTGCACACCAGAGAGAACGGGAAGAAAAAAACAAGCTTACGGTCAATGAAAGACGTTTGCAGGAGGAACCGCTGGGCAGTCTTTTACGCAATGTACTTATTGGAGCCGGCGCTTTGACCTATGCCTTAATTTCCGAAAAAGGAAAAGTTCATGGTGCAAATCATCTGGGAAGATTGCTTGGCTTTACATCCCTTACCAGTATCTCACTTGCACTGCCTATAATCAAAAGTGGATTCGAGTCGCTGCGTGATACCGGAAAACCAAATGCCGATACTCTCAGCAGTGTTGCCATACTGGCCAGTCTTCTTTCCGGCAATACGGTTTCGGCCCTTACCATAAGTGTGCTTGCCGATACGGCAGAACTCATCACCGCCTTTAGTATGAATAAAACCCGCAGTGCAATCCGTGATATGCTTTCCACGGGTGAAAAATTTGTCTGGAAAGTTTTGGAAGACGATAATTTAATAAAAATACGCGCCGATAAAATACAGATTGAAGATCGCATTGTAGTCCATTCGGGAGAAATTGTCAGTGTTGATGGTTATATTGAAAAGGGAAGCGCCCTTATCGACGAGTCATCCATTACAGGCGAATTTATGCCACGGGAGAAGTATGAGAAAGAAAAAGTTTTTGCGGGCGGCGTGGTGAAAAGCGGCACAATCAGGGTTTTTGCCGAAAAAATCAAGGAAGATACTGCTGTGGCAAGGATTATCCATATGGTAGAGGAAGCTACCATGTATAAGGCGCAGGTTCAGAATATAGCGGACAGGTTTTCAGCCCAGCTCATACCCTTGAATTTTGCCCTGGGAGCTATTGTATACATGGTCACCGGCAGCATTACCCGGGCTTTGAATATGCTGGTGATCGATTATTCCTGCGGGATAAGATTATCTACCGCCACAGCTCTTACTGCTGCCATTTCCACCGGTGCACGCAGTGGTATACTTATCAAGGGCAGTAATTACCTCGAGATGCTTGCTGAAACCGAAACCCTGATTTTTGATAAAACCGGTACCCTGACAGAAGGAAACCCGGAAGTAAAATCTGTTATCCCTCTTTCAGAGGATATTACAGAAAAAGAACTGTTGTCACTGGCTGCTGCCGCAGAAGAAACTTCCACACATCCCATAGCCTTTGCCATATTGGAAAAAATGAAAGCCCGCGGTTGGAAGATCCCCAAACACTCTGTGGTGGAAGTGGTATTGGCTCGTGGAGTGAAAACTCAATTGAAGAAAGATATTATAATGGTGGGCAATGCAAAATTTATGAAGGAAAACGGTATTTCACTCGATGAATCATCTGATGCTGTTTCCAGGCTGATGCTCCGGGGAGAGAATTTTGTCTATGTATCTAAAGGAGATACTCTGGCAGGCCTCATTGGGATTATGGATCCTTTGCGTGAAAACATGAAAAAATCTATCAACAGGCTGCGTAATCTCAATATAGATGATATAATTCTGCTTACCGGCGACGTGGAACAGCAAGCAGAGCTGGTGGCTTCCCGCATGATGTTCGACCGCTTTGAGGCAGAATTGCTCCCCGAGGATAAGGCAAAATTTGCCCTGCAGCTTCAGTCCAAAGGCTATAGTGTTGCCATGATTGGTGATGGTATCAACGACGCACCTGCACTGGCTTATGCCGATGTTGGTATTGCCCTGGGCAGCAAGCGGACCGATCTGGCCATGGAAGCTGCCGATATTACTATCTGCAGTGATGACCCCCTTACTATTCCCGCACTGATAAATCTTTCACGCAGCACTATGCGCATTGTAAGACAAAATTTTGCCACCTCTATAGGAGTTAACAGCATAGGACTTGTACTGGGCGCGATGGGGGTTCTGCCCCTGTTCTGGGGTGCATTTTTGCACAATATGACCACCGTAGCTGTAGTGTCCAACTCATTACGCCTGTTCTTTTTTGATCTGAATAAAACACAACTCAAATGAAAATGGAATTGTCCATACATATACCGCACAATCTGCCTGGCAGAGTAAGGATGCGGTTTTCCAGGCCGCTGCAGGACACAGATAAACTTAAATTGCATGTCATGGAGCATGAAGGGATCAACGAGATGCTTTATTCTCCTGTCACACATAGCATGTTGGTCTATTTCGATGAAAAAGATGTTGACCTTCAGGAGATCATGATCCGCACCGCATTGGCCTTTTCCCTTGAAAATCATTTGAAACCGGTGCATATTACCCGAAAAACAGAACGCCAGTTTATCACTCCAAAAGGAATCGTGGCGGGACTGAATATCATCGTCTCGGGTATTACAACTCTTTTCCTTCCCCGTTGGCCCTTTCAGAAAAGTATGGACTGGCTCAGCGCTATTACTACCTCGGCAGCAGTTTTGGAACATGCAGGTTACGATTACCGCAAAAAAGGAAGTGTGGATCCGGAAGTTTTATCCCTGGTACTTCTGGCCAACCGGACATTGTCCGGAGGGAGTCTTTTGTTTCCATCGGCTCTTACCTGGCTGGTAACCTTCGGAAGACACTTTTCATCATATGAAGGAGAAGGGGTATTACTGGAAATTCGCAAAACAGGAGATAAAGAACAAAATTATGAGGTGAATGTATCCAAACATGCTGCGAAGGCCGGGTATGTGGAGCTATTGAATGTGTTTGCCGAAAAGTTCTTATCTTCGGAGGCAGGTTTCGATAATACAATATTCGAAAAATCCAAAACACTCCTCAAATCCCATAAAACCAATCTGGAAGGAATTGGCGAGAAGGTAAACCGTATAATTTTAAACTTTAATCAATAATACATCCTATGGATACAAAAGGCAATTTAACAACAGGGATCTTTATCGGTGTAGGTTTGTCGGTAGCAGCCTATTACTTTTACATGAAAAATAAGGATAAGGTAGATGAATTTTTGAAAAGCCAGGGCATTCAACTTCCTGTTGTTGCTTCAGGCGCAAAGGATTATGCCAGTATGAGCCTTGAAGAACTGGTGGGCACCAAAGAGCACATCGAGGACCTTATTGCAGAAATGGAACACAAAATGAAAGAACAGGTGAAGTAGTACTTCAACGGATAGTACCGGATCGGTCCAGTCGGATATTCTGCAACTTCTGCCCAACCAGCATTATGGCACCTAACATGTAGAATGCCTTGTTGTAAATCCGGAGCCCTAAATTACTGGAAGGGATATTTGTATGTTGTTATACCAAAGTATATATTTGAACTTGAGCAGCTAAAGAGCCTTACCGGAGCAAAACGGAAATTATTTGTATGTTGTTATACCAAAGTATATATTTGA
>SLGC01000123.1 GCA_007123885.1 Bacteroidales bacterium
GGCCCAATGTCACAATCATGGATGGAGCCAGGATAGGCAGAAATTGCAGGATCTTTCCAGGTGCTGTCATTTCGGGTATTCCGCAGGATCTCAAATTCAAGGGAGAAAAAACCATTGCGGAAATCGGTGAAAATTCAATAATACGAGAATGTGTTACCGTAAACAGGGGCACTTCGGCAAAAGGTAAGACTCTAGTGGGTAGTAATACCATGCTAATGGCATATGTCCATGTTGCACATGATTGCCTTATCGGCGAGGGTTGCATAGTGGTAAACAGCGTGGGACTTGCGGGTGAAGTTGAGGTTGGGGATTATGCCATAATTGGCGGCATGACTGCAGTACATCAGTTCTGCAAAATTGGCGCACACAGCATGGTTGGCGGAGCTTCAAAAGTCAGGAAAGATGTGCCTCCTTACAGCCGGGCATCACGCGACCCACTTCAGTATGTGGGAATAAATGCAATTGGCTTGCGCCGGAGAAATTTTTCGAATGAAACAATTTGCATGATCAAAGATATTCTTAATCAGCTTTATCAGAAAGGACTGAATACCTCCCAGGCACTGGATAAAATATTGGATTCGTTCCCTGCAATAAGAGAAAGGGATATAATAGTTGATTTTGTCAGGAGATCCACCCGCGGTATAATAAAAGGTTTGGATCCTGAAACAGAAAAAGATTACGACGACGATTTTTAATTCTCCTTTATTTTTCCGGGAATCAAAATTTTATAATTACCTATTTTATCTTTGAGGTCTTTTGCTGTATGCATCCCATCCCTGGGCTTGCAGCGGCACAAGCAGGCCATCATGGGTTATTAAATTACAGCCATCCTTGCGGGCAGTTATGTGGCCGATGGTTTTTATCTGCTTGTGATCTTTCACTTTTACATACTCTCCTGGTGAAATCGTAAAAACCAGCTCATAATCTTCTCCGCCGTTCAATGCTGCAACCAGGGGTGTAATGTTGAATTCCGCTGCAAGCCTTTCGGTTTCTGGGTCGACGGGTATGTGATCGGCAAACAGTTTGCACCCTGTACCGGACTGTTCGCAGATATGGAGTATTTCTGAAGACAGGCCGTCCGATATATCTATCATTGCCGTGGGTGAAATATTTTCCTTATGGAAAAACTCAATAATTTCGGCTCTGGGTTCAGGTTTAAGCTGCCTTTGAAGAAGGTAATCATATCCTTCAAGCTCGGGCTGAACTTCCGGGTTTGACAGGAAAATTTTCTTTTCCCTTTCAAGAAGCTGAAGTCCAAGGTAAGCTGCACCCAGATCTCCTGTAACACAAATAAGGTCATTTTTTTTTGCTCCCTTGCGGTATACGATCCTCTCTTTTTCTGCCTCCCCTATAACTGCAATATTCAATGACATACCGGTTACCGAGGAAGAAGTATCGCCACCTGCCAGATCTACATTATAATTATCACATGCTAATTTTATTCCTGCATAAAGATTTTCAATCTGGGCAAGGGAAAATTTTGAGGAAAATGCCAGAGAAACAAATATCTGCTTTGGAATCCCGTTCATGGCATATATATCTGAAAGGTTTGCAACCACGGCCTTATAACCCAGGTGCTTCATCGGAGTGTAGATCAGGTTGAAGTGAATACCCTCCAGCAGCATATCTGTAGATACCAGAATGAACTTGCCGCCATATTTCAGTACGGCTGCATCATCTCCGATCCCTTTCTGCGTTTCAGGATTCTTTAACGTGATATCACCGGTAAGGTGTCTGATTAAACCAAATTCTCCCAGATCTTCAATTTTTTTTGTGGTTTGCTTCATCATACTGTTTATTGTTTTCCAACATCAAATCAAAAGATCCCAAAGCTTCTTCAGCCTGCTGCCCGATTTTCAAATTATGGTTATCTGGTTTTAATCCGGCTCTTATTTTCTTAAATCAGGTGCGTGTTGAAATTTGTTAGAATTTTAGTAAATTTGCACTTATTTAGATTAATTACAGTGTATGTAATTAACGTTTAAAAATTGCGTTCTAAAAACCAGGAATACAAAGTTACCAAAAACCAGAAGATTTATTAAACCCGCTAATAAAAGATATGCAAAAGGAACAGGATCAGATACTGAATGAAGTAACATCGGGAGAATATAAATACGGGTTCTATACAGATATCGAGCAGGATTCTCTTTCCAAAGGCCTTAACGAGGATGTTATAAGGACCATTTCGGACAAGAAAGGGGAGCCTGAATTTATGCTGGAGTTTCGTCTCAAAGCTTACCGGCATTGGCTCACGATGAAAATGCCCCGGTGGGCACATCTTAATATACCGGAAATTGATTACCAGGATCAGATATATTACTCGGCACCAAAACAAAAGGCAAAACTTAAAAGCCTGGATGAAGTTGATCCTGAATTGCTTGAAACCTTTAACAAGCTTGGGATACCGCTTGAAGAGCAGAAGCATCTTTCAGGAGTTGCAGTTGATGCAGTAATGGATAGCGTGTCTGTAAAAACAACTTTCAAGGAAACTCTTGCAGAGTTGGGTATCATTTTTTGCTCATTTTCAGAGGCGGTAAGAGAATATCCCGATCTGGTAAAACAATATATGGGGTCGGTAGTTCCCTATACGGATAATTTTTTTGCCGCCCTGAATTCTGCAGTGTTCAGCGATGGGTCATTCTGCTATATTCCAAAAGGGGTGAAGTGCCCGATGGAATTGTCCACCTATTTCCGTATAAATGCTGCAAATACCGGACAGTTTGAAAGAACACTGATTGTTGCAGAAGACAACACTTATGTCAGCTATCTTGAGGGGTGTACTGCACCCATGCGTGATGAAAACCAGCTTCATGCAGCTATTGTTGAAATAGTTGCACTTGAAAATGCCGAGGTGAAATATGCTACTGTTCAGAACTGGTACCCGGGGAACAAAGAAGGTAAGGGCGGAATCTATAATTTTGTGACAAAACGGGGCATTTGCAAAGGTGACAATTCCAAAATATCATGGACCCAGGTGGAGACTGGTTCTGCAATAACCTGGAAGTATCCCAGCTGTATACTTCGCGGACACAATACAACAGGTGAATTTTACTCGGTAGCTGTTACCAATAATTATCAGCAGGCTGATACCGGAACCAAAATGATCCATATCGGGAAGAACAGCAAAAGCATAATTGTTTCCAAGGGTATAAGTGCCGGCAGAAGCAACAACAGTTACAGGGGACTGGTAAAGGTTTTGCGGGGTGCTGAAAATGCACGCAATTTCAGCCAGTGTGACTCGTTACTGCTGGGTGATAAATGCGGGGCGCATACCTTTCCATATATAGAATCGGATAATCATACTGCTGTTATTGAACATGAAGCAACTACTTCCAAAATAGGGGAAGACCAGATATTTTACTGCAACCAGCGAGGTATTTCAACCGAGGATGCCATAGGGCTTATTGTTAATGGTTATGCCAAGGAGGTGCTGAACAAGCTTCCCATGGAATTCGCCGTTGAGGCACAAAAACTACTTCAGATCAGTCTCGAGGGAAGTGTCGGATAAGAATAATGAGCCCACTGGTTCTGACCATCAGTGGCCGGGTTTATAAATAATACAGATGCAATAATATTGAAAAGTAATGCTAGTAATCAAAAATTTAAGAGTTTCAATTGATAACCAGGAGATTCTCAAGGGAATAGATCTTGAAGTAAATGCCGGTGAGGTGCATGCTATTATGGGGCCCAACGGTTCGGGCAAGAGCACGCTTGCATCAGTTCTTGCAGGCAGGGACCTTTACCAGATAACATCAGGAAAGGTGTTGTACAAGGGGGAAGACCTGCTTGAGAAATCGCCCGAAGAGCGGGCCAAGGAAGGGTTGTTCCTTGGTTTTCAGTATCCTATTGAGATCCCGGGGGTAAGTATGGCAAACTTCATGAGAACGGCCATGAACGAAATACGCAAGTACAAGGGATTGGAACCGCTTACTTCCTCCGAATTCCTGAAAAAAATGCGGGAGAAGAAAGATCTTATCGAGATTTCTTCATCCCTTACCAACAGGTCTGTCAACGAGGGTTTCTCCGGCGGGGAAAAAAAGAAAAATGAAATATTCCAGATGGCAATGTTTGAACCTGAACTGGCTATTCTCGATGAAACTGATTCAGGGCTTGATATCGATGCACTGAGGATAGTTGCAAGGGGTGTGAACAACATGAAATCACCCCTTAATTCCACTATAGTCATTACACATTACCAGCGCCTGCTCGAATATATAGTTCCGGATTTTGTGCATGTCCTGTACAACGGGCGGATTGTAAAATCGGGAGGTAAGGATCTTGCACTGCTTCTGGAAGAAAAGGGATATGAATGGGTTCGCTCAGAGAGTGTGAATATGTAAAAGATATTCTGCAGGAAACAGTAACTTAATATCTGTTTAATTAAATCATTTATTAACCTGATAATCTGATATATTCAGGATGAGTACAATAACTAATATCTCCCTGGAAGAGCATTTCCTGGATCTGTACAGGAAAAATTCAAGTGATATTGCTGATAATTCAGCTCCACTGATGAACTCCTTCAGGGAAAATGCCATAGCAAGACTTGAAGAGCTGAAATTTCCGCTAAACGGGAATGAAGCATACAAGTATGCCGATATAGGTTCTGTCTTTAAGCAGGATCTTGTGAAAACATTCGCCAGTCAGAAAATCAGTTTCAATATCAGGGAAATATTCCATTGTGATGTTCCCGACCTGAATACCGAACCGCTGTTGCTGGTTAACGGCCGGTTTTACAACAATGGCCTGAAATATAAAAAACTTCCCGGCGGGATCATTGCCGGAAGCTTATTACAGGCTGCAAATGATTATCCTGAAATAGTTGAAAAGCATTACGGCCGGTATGCAGGGGAATCAGAGGACGGATTGGTGGCCCTGAATACTGCGTTTGCCCAGGATGGTATTTTTATCTATGCACCGCCGGGAGCAAGGATGGAGGAACCTGTTCAGATCGTAAATATCATGATATCTGAAAAGGGGCTGATGGCTCAGCACCGCAACCTTTTTGTTGCTGCTGAAGGTGCCGAACTTAATGTAGTAATTTGCGACCATACTCTTTCCGCCCACAGCTTCCTTACCAATTCCGTCAATGAGGTATATGCCGGAAAAGGATCACAGGTAAACCTGACAAAGATCCAGAACGAGCATAACGGATCATCACAGATAACCCATTCATATTATCATCAGGAAGGAGATTCCAATCTGGTTTCAAATATAATATCACTGCACGGTGGATTTATACGCAACAACGTTAATGTGAAACTAAACGGTGAGCATGCTGAGAATCACAGCACCGGGTTATACCTGTCAGATCAGGGACAGTACATCGACAATTTTGTGTTTATCGATCATGCCAGCCCAAATTGCTTTAGCAATCAGCTTTACAAGGGAGTTCTGGATGATACCGCCCGGGGTGCCTTTACCGGCCGGATCCTTGTACGGCGTGATGCCCAGAAGACAAACGCCTATCAGTCAAATAACAATATGCTTCTTACCAATAATGCAAAGATCTACTCCCGGCCACAGCTTGAAATATATGCCGATGATGTTAAATGCAGTCATGGTTCAACAGTCGGTCAGCTGGATGAAAATGCCCTGTTCTATCTCAGGTCCAGAGGCATTAACTACCGGGAGGCACGGTTAATGATGATGTTTGCCTTCGCCCATGATGTTATTCAGAATATCAAAGTCATGTCTTTGAGGAACCGGATTGACGACCTTGTCAATAAAAGGCTCCGGGGTGAACTCAGCCGTTGCAATAATTGTTCATTGCAATGCGGATAAATTGTTTTATTAATTATTCAAATACCTCAGAAATTGGGTTTAGATATTAATAGAGTACGGAATGATTTCCCAATACTGAACCAGGTGGTGCATAAAAAGCCGCTGGCCTATTTTGATAATGCTGCCACAACTCAAAAACCTTTAAAGGTTATTGAGATCATGGACCGTATTTACATGGAGACAAACAGCAATATACACAGGGGTGTTCACTATTTGAGCGATCTTACAACCACTCAGTTCGAAGAGGCACGCAAAACCGTCAGGAAATTCATCAATGCAAGGTATGATCATGAAATAATCTTCACCTCGGGTACAACTGCAGGAATAAACCAGGTTGCTTTCTGTTTTGGTGAAAAATATGTTAAGCCGGGCGATGAGATAATTATTTCGGAAATAGAGCATCATTCAAACATAGTTCCCTGGCAGATGCTTTGTGAAAGAAAAGACGCAAAGCTCTGTGTAATTCCTATTAATGATCTCGGGGAGCTGGTCCTGGATGAATATGAAAGGCTCTTTTCTTCCCGGACCCGGATCGTGGCCGTAACCCACGTAGCAAATTCCATTGGGACAATTAACCCGGTAAAGGAAATGATCACGACCGCTCACCGGTACGGGGTACCTGTTCTGGTTGACGGGGCGCAGGCTGTTCAGCACACAGGAGTGGATGTGCGTGATTTGGATGCCGATTTCTATGTATTCTCGGGTCATAAAATGTATGGGCCTACCGGCATAGGGGTGCTTTACGGCAAAGAGGAGATCCTTGATGAACTTCCTCCCTGGCAGACCGGAGGTGAGATGGTCGACCAGGTTAGTTTTGAGAAAACAACCTTTAACAAGCTTCCCTTCAAATTCGAAGCAGGTACGCCAAATTATATAGGGGGTATCGGGCTTGCTGCTGCTGCTGAGTACCTTGAGGAAACCGGTCTTGATAATATCAAGGCATATGAAAAAGACCTGCTTGAATATGGCAGCAAAAAGCTTTCTGAAATTGAAGGACTGCATCTTTTTGGGGAGGCTGGAAATAAGATCAGTATCTTTTCTTTCATACTCGATAATATTCATCCCTATGATGCCGGTATGATTATTGATAAATATGGCATAGCAGTGCGTACCGGGAACCACTGTGCCCAGCCTTTTATGGAACGCTTCGGGATTAGGGGAACGGTCAGGGCCTCCCTGGTATTTTACAATACTCGTGAAGAAATTGACAGGCTTTGTGAGGCTGTGGAAAAAGTAAACCAAATGTTCAATTAATGATTTATGACAGAGCAAACAATCACAAAAGTCCAGGATGAGATCATAGAAGAGTTTGGGGTATTTGATGACTGGCTCGACAAGTACAATTATCTTATTGAACTCAGTGAAACACTTCCCATACTCGATGAAAAAGATAAGAAGCCGGAATACCTGATCGAAGGATGCCAGTCCAAAGTCTGGCTTAAAGCGGAAATGGAGGATGGCAGGATAAACTTTTATGCCGACAGTGATGCAATAATTACCAAAGGTATCGTATCCCTGCTTGTAAAGGTTCTGTCCGGAAGGAAACCCGAAGAGATAATTGATACTGATCTTTATTTTATCGATAGGATCGGATTGAAAGAGAACCTGTCGCCAACAAGGTCGAACGGACTTTTATCTATGGTCAGGCAGATGAAACTATATGCTCTGGCCTACCAGGCCAAAAGCAAAAAAAACTAATTATGGGATCACCCGATAAATTCCTTGAAATTGAAAGCAAAATAGCCTGGGTCCTTAAAAATATTTATGATCCCGAATTACCGGTAAATATTTATGATCTGGGACTCATTTACGAGATAATAGTAGAAGAGGGAGGCAAGGTGGAAATAGTAATGACCCTCACGGCGCCCAATTGTCCCATGGCTGATGAATTACTTGCCGAGATCAACGAAAAGGTCAGGGCCGTGGAAGGTGTCAATGACCTTGTAATTGATCTGACTTTCACTCCTCCCTGGGACAAGAGCATGATGAGCGAGGAGGCGATGCTGGATCTGGGACTGTTATGATTCTGAATTCAAACTATTGAACTTCTGTTTCAGATAGTCTAAATCCCTCTTTTCCTGAAAATTTCTTTCAGCCGATCCCATAATCATATTTGCATGTTCAAGGATCTCTTTTTTCCTGTCACCGTTTTTAACAAAATGGTTGATAACGATCATTGATTCCATTAACTTTTTGATAACCGAAGGGTTTCTTTCCGCATCATGCCTTAACTGGTTGAAAGCGGCATTCAACATACCGCCGAATGTCAGACTGCTGGCTATTACCCTGAGCCGGCCCTCACGGTCATACCTGTTCGGATGGGGAAATTTCCTGGTTGCCAGGCGGCACATTACAGATGTCAGATTATCTATGCATGCAATTGCCGTATAGGGATCATTTATACCCGGGGATAAGGCCCTTGAAGCTATCTCGGCTATCTGGTCAATTGAGAATTCAACATCCTGCAAAGGCGTCCGCAGTTTACCGATTATAAAGGAATCATTTATCTTTCCGGCTATTTCATCACTGCATTCCTTATTGCCAAGCACTTCAGAAATGACCAGGTCTTTTACCATAAAGTTCCCAGGGCGGTAATACAGAATAATAATACCTTCGTTTTCCCTGGCAATATTGATTAACCCGCCGCCATCAACAGACTGCAAATAACCGTTTTTAGAGCATTTTATCTCTTTTATGAATTTAAAACTTTTTTTCAGGAAATTCTGGCCAGGGAATGGTTCATCAGGTTCATCACCTATCTCATCCGGAAATAATTTTTCAGTATTTTTTAAGATGGAGTTGGAAATTTCAGAAACAACCCTGTTTGCCTGGATGGTGACTGAAACGTGGTGAATGAAAATGATCAACAGGATAATACCGGCAATAGCCGCCAAAATTGCCACGAATACAGAAATTACAGGGATAAAGCTGTTACCGTCATTATGCACTATTGAATTTAAAATTAGTAAACAGTAAACAAATGTTGACACGTAAGTGCCCAGGACAACCTGGTTTATCTTGTCATACATAAAATTCCTCAACAGGCGCGAACCAAGTTGCGATGAGGCCAGTGTAAGGACCACAAGTGTAATAGAAAAGACAGTGCCCGCTATCCCGATATTGGCTGCTGCAATAGTCGTAAGTATCCTTCGTGCCGAATCCTCGCTACCGGAAAAAAGATATATGGCAAATCCATCCGGCCTGATCTCAACCCGGCTATCAAGGTATATCAGGCCAAAGGCGGCAGTAATGGCAAGTAAAAGGATAATTATAGGTACAAACCAGAAGCTTGCACTTATTTCCTCCCATAAATACAGCAGCTTTTTTACCATATCAACTTAATTATGCCTGTATAAATAACAATCTCCAGGTCCGGCAAAAAGTCCTTAAGGCCAACTTGCTTATCAGGATTTTAATGTGAAACGTCTGTATGAACCGTTTCCTGTTAGTAAATTTAAGGAATTTCCCTGAAACTTTTATTTGCGGTCATATATGTCGGTCAAATTACGGTCCCCAACCTCTCTCAGCAAAGATGATATCTGCATGCCCATATCTACAGACCATTGCACGCCGTTCACCAACCCTGAACAGAAGCCGGGATGCTAAACGCCGGATAGGATTGTTGGCCAACAAATCCGGATACACTCCGGCTGCGGGATCTTGCCACGCGGCATATTAATATATTATAATAAATAGATATTGGCATATAATTTGGTGTAATAATTCCCGGGATTTTTAATCCGGAACAGTGTTGTCAACAAAATGAGGAACGGTGTGCATACAATCACTAACCAGGGATTTTAAATAATGCTGTCTGCAAATTGAGGAATATCCAGGTTCCGGTGTGCAGATAACCAGATATACTTTACGACAAGTTTTTAATCTTTAATATGATATTAATTATGATAAAAAGAGTATTTACAATTATGATAATTGTTTTCCTTTCGATATTGATGGTATTCGGAAGCAGTGCCTGCTCCGGAGAACAATCCTCAGAGCGGGGAAGTGGAACTTCTGAAATCGAAATTGAACTTGCAGAAATTAAAACAGCCAGTTTTTCGGTAAACGGGAATTGCGGCATGTGCGAGCAGCGTATTGAAGATGCCGCAATGTCGGTTGAAGGAGTAGCTTCTGCAGATTGGGACCTCTCCGCGAAAAAGATTGAATTAGCTTTTGACCAGCAGGGAGTTGATCTGAATGAGGTACATGAAGCCATTGCCCTGGCAGGTCATGATACCGAAAAAGTGAGAACAAGTGATGAAGCATACGATAATCTGCACGCCTGCTGCAAATACGAAAGGGAATAATTGAAGATTGCAGTTGCAACATTCGACTGCTTATTTGAGGGCCGGGTTTTACCCGGCCATTTTATTTTGTGCCGTGATCTTCCTTACCTGTGGGTGCAAGTCACAATCAGGCAATCCTGTACCATATTAATAAAATATTTTATCTTTGCCGGAAACAGATATTTATGCTATGCGGTCAATAATTATAATAATTGTCATTGTACTTTCCACTGCGGGTTGCAGACAGGATCCAAGAAATATACAAACCGTCGATTTTGCCCGGGAGCTTGACGGGGAAGACCGGCAGGCCGGTAAGGCCAGGGAAACATTGAAAGTGGCTGTCTCAGCAATGCTTTCACCCCGGGAAACGTTTTCCTCCTATGAGGCTTTACTGAACCATATTGCTTATGAACTGGATGTTTCACTTGAATTTCACCAGAGAAGAACATACAGCGAGATTAATAACATGCTTGAATCAGGGCAGCTTGATTTTGCATTTATATGTTCGGGAGCTTATGTAGAATTGAACCAGGATTCCGGAACCGAACTGCTTACCGTCCCCGTTGTCAACGGAAAACCTCTTTACCAGGCATATATTATTGTTAATTCTAATACCGGTGCCGATAAATTAACCGATCTTAAAGGTGCTTCCTTCGCTTATACCGACCTGCTTTCCAATGCAGGGTATTTCTATGCGTTGTACAGGATCATTGAGGAGAGGGAAAATCCCGACAGCTTTTTTTCATCGACAATTTTCACCAATGCTCATGACCTGTCCATACAAATGGTGGCTCGGGGACTGGTAGACGGGGCCACCGTCCATGCGAACATGTTTGAATATATAAAGGCAAAGGATCCGGCCAGCGTTAGAAATATCAGGATTATAGAAACTTCACCCTGGTTCGGCATAAATCCTGTTGTTGCCTCTTTCTATATGGAAGGACGATTTAAGGAAAAGGTGAGGGATGTATTGCATAATATGCATCTTGATGATTCACTGTCAAAAATCATAAACAGTCTGCAGATAGATAGATTTACTACCGGAAATGATTCCGATTACGATATTATCCGGATGATGAAAGAAAATATCAGGAACTGACCATAATTGACAACCCGGCAATAACAAGCTGATATGTCATTGACCAGATTTATATGGTATGAGCAGTACATTTCAATAAAATATGATTAAATATACCCCACCGGTTGTTAAGAAAAAACTGAGAATCCCTCTTTTCTGGAAATTTGCTATTGGACTTGTGATCGTTGTCGGTCTTTTCGGCAGCATTAATATTTTTTTATTGCACCGTATTATATATTCTTCTCTTGAAGATGAACTTCAACAACGCGGATTATATATATCCAGAACAATTTCAGAGAGGGCAACAGATCAGCTGTTATTTGATGATATTGTCGGGCTCAACAGGCTGGTCAATGAAATGAGATCTATAGATGCTTCCGTGGAATATGTATTTATTCTCAACAGGAACAGGGAAGTGGTTGCTCATACCTTTGAGGATTATTTCCCGGCAGCACTGCTTGCTATTCAGGAAATGCCCTACAGCGGGGAGATCAGCACCATGCATATACAACCACAAGGCACTGGCAAAGTTGTACGCGATATTGCCGTGCCGCTTCTTGACGGAAGGGCCGGTTATGCACGTGTGGGACTTTCCGAAGATCATATATACCGGTCAATCAACCAGGCTGTAACTACTTTGCTGGGGATGGTAATAATATTTTTCTTTGCGGGTATAGGTGGAACCATGGCCTTTTCATACATGATCACACAACCTGTGAAATCTATCAGCCAGATAGCAGAAAGTATTGACCTTGATGCCATACAAAAGAAAAAAGTCAAATTTGCCTACCGTTATCACGGGGCATTGAAAAAGTCAATGTCCTGGCTCCCCGATGATGAAATGGATACCCTGATCGGAAAGTTCAATGAGATGATGAACCGTCTTCAACATGCATACGATGAACTCGAAACTGCACAGAAAAAGCTTGTACAATCAGAAAAAATGGCATCCATTGGTTCCCTGGCTTCCGGTGTTGCCCATGAAGTCAACAATCCTCTTGCCGGTATGATGCACTGCATTGAAAGAATAAACAAAAATCCCGAAAACTGCAGTGAGATCCTTAAATATATGGAATTGATGCAGGAGGCTGCCACGAAAATAGAACGTGTTATTAAAGGTCTTTTAAGCTTCGCAAGACAGCCGGAACAATCATTTTCCGTTACGGAACTAAACATCATGGTGGAAAAAGCATTATTACTGGCATCACATAAATCTAAAAAATACCAGATCACAATTACACAGGATCATCAGGATCCTTTTATAAAAATAAATGCAAATCAGAACCGGCTCGAACAGGTTTTTCTTAACCTGTTATTAAACAGTATCGATGCCATAACCGAAAAGCAGCTATCTGATCCCGGGTTCAGGGGAAACATTACCATCAGCAGTCGTCTTGAAAACAAGCACCTCAGGATCCTTATAGAAGATAACGGGACCGGTATCGCACCCGGGCAGATTAACAAGATAACGGATCCCTTTTACACAACAAAAAACCCTGGTGAAGGAACAGGTCTGGGATTACCGGTGAGCATAGGAATTATGAAAGAACACGGAGGGGATCTGGATATCGCGAGTGTTTACGGCAAAGGAACAACAATAAGCCTTACTATTCCCGTTTAAATATGGAAAACCGGGCTTATAGCTATGGCTTCCCTGATTCATTGACATCCGGGGCGTTGCGATATCCGCCGGAAGAATTAACTTTTAGCCATTGAATTATGAAGATATTTCTTGTAGATGATGAAAGAATTTTAAGGGTGAGCCTTGCGGATGAGCTCAGGGATGCCGGACACAATGTCCTTGAATTCGCCGAAGCATCCGGTGCCTTGAGCAGTCTGCCAAAAGAACAACCAGAAATAGTCATAACCGACATAAGGATGCCGGGAATCGACGGACTGGAGCTGCTGGAAAAGATCGGGCAAATATCACCCGGCATTACCGTAATAGTAATGACAGCATGGGCTTCGGTTGATACCGCCATAAAGGCCCTTAAGCTGGGAGCCTACGATTATCTTTCCAAACCCTTCAGGAGCGAGGAGGTACTTCATCTGATAAACAGGATCAGCGAGTTTAGAAATATACAACAGGATAACCTGCGGCTTCAGAAACAGGTCAGTCACCAGTTCAATTATACATGCTTTACAGGAGAGAGCGAAAGTATCAGGCAAATGTTCGGGCTTATAAGAAATGTAGCGGATACCGGCGCCTCAATACTTATCACAGGTGAGACCGGAACCGGGAAAGAGTTGCTTGCCAGTGTGATACATTATAACAGCAACCGGAGCAACAAGGCATTTGTCAAGGTAAGTTGTGCGATACTCGCAAAGGAAGTGTTTGAGAGCGAACTTTTCGGACATGTAAAGGGGGCTTTTACAGGCGCAGAAAAGGAAAGGAAGGGAAGATTTGAAATGGCTGATAAAGGAAGCATTTATCTGGACGATGTTGACGATATTCCTCTCGGTCTGCAGGTGAAATTATTGCGTGTGCTGCAGGAGCAGGAAGTTGAACCGGTGGGCAGCTCCGGACCGATAAAAGTTGATGTAAGACTCATATGCTCGACAAAATATGATTTAAAGCAACTGGTTGCCCAGGGCCGGTTCCGCGACGATCTTTACTACCGTCTAAATGTTATTCCCGTCCATATACCTCCTATCAGGGAACGCCCTGAAGATATCCCGCTGCTTCTGGAAAGGTTTATCAATGAGTTTTCCGGATCCAGACCGCTGAAGATAGATCCGGCAGTTATCTCGATCCTGCAGGAATACCACTGGCCCGGCAATGTGAGGGAACTGAAAAACCTGGTGGAACGCCTGTCCCTGACCTATCCCGGCCAGCATATCTGTCCCGAACATATTCCCGGAGAATATCTGCTTCCAAAAGAACAGGATGGGATGGATCATTCATCATGGGATATCGAGAAAGTGCTTGCCAGGACAGAGTCAAATCTGCTTAAGGCTGCCCTGACCCGTTCAGGAGGAAATAAAACAAAAGCTGCCAAACTACTGAGACTGCCTCTTTCCACGTTCCGCACCAAAGCCGGCAAGCACGGACTGGACTGACCGGTATTACAACCTGATACAATTTCTTATTCAATATACACTATGTATGCCGGCTACCGTGATGCCCGGGTTGCTCCAATTGGCAGCAGATCAAGATACCCGTTATTGATTGAGTTTTTGCCCGTATCTGCCTGTGAAAA
>SLGC01000300.1 GCA_007123885.1 Bacteroidales bacterium
CAGTGAATATCATTTATCATAAAAGGTTCGGGGATGCTAAAATAAAATACAACACCCTCACCCATGAAAAGAGTTGCAATTATAGCTCCTGTTACGGCTGATATCAGAAGGGGAATTATTGACCACATGGTCAGGTCCAGCATAAGCACTTCAAGACTGAATATCATTCCGGCAATTGGCGATTTGAATATACCGGATATTGCCCCGGTAGCCCCGCAGGCTATAAGCAGGGTAACAGTTTTATAATTAAGCTTCAGCAAGCGGCCGAGATTCGAACCTATTGAAGAACCGGTCAGTACAATTGGTGCTTCCAGACCCACAGACCCCCCAAATCCAACTGTTAACGTACTGCCTATCATTGATGAATATGAATTGTGCGGGTCAAGCACGGAATTTTTTCTAGATATGGCATAAAGAACTTTGGTAACCCCGTGTGAAATGTTCTCTTTAATTAAATATCTTGTGAACATAACTGTCATAAATATGCCAACAGCAGGAAATGCAAAATAGACAATATTACCCATTTCAAGAGCCAGACGGCCGGTCAGCAATTCATTGGTATAATAAACAGTATTTTTCAGGATTGTGGCCGCGATCCCGCTTACCAGCCCTATGATAAAGCTAAGTACTAGAAGCAGCTGGCGGTGCTTCATGTTTTTAATGATCCACACAAGGATCTTTGATATGATGGTATCCTTCTTCATAAGCAATCATGCAAAAATACAACTCCAATAAAAAATAACACAACTTGAGGAGCTTAATGATCCGGAGTTATTGAAAAATTCTGAGTAATTTTGTTATTATGTTGATGATTCAAACACAAAATGATCAGAAAACGGGATGATCAATTTCGCCAGGACAACACTCGAAAACGGACTCAGGGTAGTAATTCATGAGGATGATTCTACGCCATTGGCCGTAGTCAACCTTCTATATGATGTCGGTTCTTCGGATGAAGATCCCGGGAAGACCGGATTGGCACACTTGCTCGAACATATCATGTTCGGGGGCTCTGTAAATATACCTTCATATGACAGGGAAGTTCAGAAGGCAGGTGGAGAAAACAATGCATTCACTTCAAATGATATAACCAATTACTATATAAAGCTGCCTGCAATTAACCTTGAAACAGCATTGTGGCTTGAATCGGACCGGATGTTCGATCTTCGTTTTACACAAAAAGGGTTGGATATTCAAAGAAATGTCGTGATAGAGGAGTTCAAGCAGAGGTACCTGAACCAGCCTTACGGCGATGTATGGCTGCTTCTGCGTCCACTTACATACAAAATGCATCCTTACAGATGGCCCACCATCGGAATGGACATTTCTCATATTGAATCAATAACCCTTGACGATATCAGGCATTTTTTCTATGAGCATTACTGCCCGTCCAATGCTATCCTTACTATTTCCGGGAATGTAAGCAGTGATAGATGTTTCAGGCTGGCCGAAAAATGGTTTGGTCCGGTACCCCGGAGAAAAAAGGGATCCCGTACCCTGCCCGTCGAACCTCCGCAAAAAGAAAACCGAAGGATGGATGTCAGCAGGGATGTCCCCTCTGATGAAATAATAATGGCATTCAAGATGTGCGGCAGAATATCTCCCCGGTTTTATACATACGATCTTATATCAGATCTGCTTGCCGGAGGTAAATCTTCGAGGCTTTACCGTCACCTTATCATGGAAAAAAGATTTTTCAGCAGTATCAATGCCTATATAACGGGGGACAGGGATCCCGGACTCTTTATTGTAAGGGGAAAACCGGCAGAAAACATCCTTATTGAAAATGGCTGCAGGGAAATTCTGAACGAGATGATGGATCTTCTGAACAACCCGCCAACTTTGGAAGAGATGAATAAAGTAAAGAACAAGGTTGAAGCAACCAAACAATACGCCCATTCGGATACATTGCATAAAGCAATGGATCTTGCATATCATGAATTAATGGGCGATGCCGGAGCAATAAACAATGAAATTGATAAATACCGCAGGGTAGGAATTGAAGATATAATAGAAACAGCAAAATCGCTGTTCGATACTTCGAATACGTCCACCCTTTTTTATCATTCAACAAAAAATTCATCCAGCCTTGAAACGAAATAAAGCACCAAAAACGGACAGCAAGATAGCAATTGGCGACATTGATCCCGCTATTGTCAGGCTCAGGAACAATGTTCCGCTTTATATGATCAGGGCTGGTAGTCAGCCGGTAATCAGGATGGATATAACATTTCGTGCCGGTTCATGGTGGCAGGCAAAGCCCCTTGTAGCATCATCCGTTATATCCATGCTCAGCGAGGGTACAACTAAAACCAGCGGGAAAGAAATTGCCGGAAAACTTGATTACCACGGAGCATACCTGAATTCCTCCTCAGACCGGGACAATGCCTGGATAAGCGCCTATTTTCTTGAAAGGCACATGGACAAAATCATGCCCCTGATTGCAGAAATAATATGGGAGCCTGTTTTTCCGGAACAGGAATTTCGGACCTATCTTGCACGTAGAAAACAACTATTTTCAATTGAAAAAACCAGGGTAAGCAATATGGCCAGGGATCATTTTGCTCAGGCAATCTACGGGCCGGATCATCCCTATGGCCGCATATTGAATATTTCAGATTTTGAAAGAATCAGCAGAGAAGATCTGGCAGACTTTCATTCCGGTTTTTACAATCAGGATAACTGCAGGATAATTGTCTCTGGTAATTTTGAGGAACAGCGGCTCATGGCTTTGGTTGATGATTTCTTCGGAGAGACCCTGAATGCCGGGGTAAACGCTACGGATAACGGCATCAGGAAGCAGCCATCAGAGAAAAAACAAATATACATACCAAGAAAAGGTGCCGTGCAATCTGCATTGCGCGTAGGAAAGGAAACTTTTCCCAGAACACATTCCCGTTATCCGGGACTAATGGTGGTCAACAGTCTGCTTGGCGGGCACTTCGGGTCGCGTTTGATGCAAAACATACGGGAAAAGAAAGGCTACACCTATGGAATAGGTTCTGCATTGATCGGGCTAAGGAACAGCGGGTTCATTGTTATAGTATCTGAGGTGGGAACCAGCTACTGCAAAGCCACAATCAGGGAGATCTACCGGGAACTTGAAAAGCTTCGCAGTAAGCCCGTAACAAAAAAGGAACTTGAACTTACGAGAACTCATATGCTTGGTGATATACTAAGGGAGTTTGACGGTCCCTTTGCCCGGGCCGAAACTATCAGGAACCTGGCAGAACACGACCTGAACAGTGACTTTTACAGGAATTTAATTAAGGCCATCAGGAACATTGATCCCTCAGAGATTCTTTATCTGGCAGGGGAATATTTATCTCCCGATTCAATGTATGAAATTGTAGCAGGTGAAAGAACGCAATAACAAAAAAATAGACTTCATTTATTGATAAAGGTATCAGAAAAGCGGTTAATTCCGTTTTGTAAAAAGAAGATAATCAATTAAAAAAACTTTATCCCCGGGTCTTTGAACCCCGGAATAAAAATTGGGCGCTAAGGTATCAGATGGCCTGAATTTCATAATTATGCGAATAATCATGAATTAATGAGGCTAAAATTAATTAATTTTACACGGCACATCACGGGATTTAAAAAATCCGGATTGCAAAAACAGTAATACTCGGAAATGATTCAGACAGAAGAGGAAGTAAGAGATATAAATGCCCGGTTTGAAGATCTAATGGATCATTGCAGCCACATTGACAATCTTGACGACCGGATGCTGATTAAGAAAGCTTTTCAGTTTGCCAATGAAGCTCACAGGTACATGAGGCGAAAATCAGGTGAGCCCTACATTATGCATCCGATAGCCGTAAGCAAGATAGTAGCCACCGAGATCGGCCTGGGAAGCAAGTCGATAATCTCGGCCCTGCTGCATGATGTTGTTGAAGATACCGAATATACTCTGGAAGATATCTGCCGTGTTTTCGGCGATAAAATAGCAGGAATTATTGACGGGCTGACAAAAATCGCGGGAGTTTTTGATAAAAAATCTTCAATCCAGGTAGAAAATTTCCGCAAACTGATCCTTACTCTTTCTGATGA
>SLGC01000087.1 GCA_007123885.1 Bacteroidales bacterium
GCATAGTGGGCCCTTCGGAAACCATTCCCATTATCGGCGGCAAACTGGGTTTGTCGACCTGGCAGAACATATTCCTGTGCGAATTTGACGGCCCCAGGTCAACCAGGAAAATTGTGGTGACTATTCTTGGCTAACCAGCTCCCGGAACGAAGTTTCATGCCGCGTGACAGCCGGGTTTCGTTCTTACCTTTACAGATAAGCACCACTCTCTTAAAGTTCAGGTGGCAGAAGATTTCAACGGTCTTCTTGTACGGCTATCGATTCCCCGGTTCGGATTTAAGACAATCCGGTTGTCTGAGATTTCAGTCCCGGATCAATGAATTTAAGGTGTGGTATTACTTGATCATCACCCTTTTCACCACTATATTGCCTCCAAAACTTATCCTGAGCAAATAAAGCCCTGTCGGAACAGGTCCTGTCGGGATGCTGAATTCACCTGTATTTATATTCGTTTCTGAATATACTACAGTTCCGTTTGTATCTATCAGCTCAATGGTGATATTCATTCCAGGTTCCAGACCCTCTATTCTCAGATGATCGGTTGCCGGATTCGGGAAAACAGTAATGTTGTCCTCCTGCGGAGATATGACCGATGTCGGATCTGAAGTTACTTCAACAGATTCTGATGTAGCGTCACACTCATTTTCAGGATTTGTTACAGTCACAGAATACGTACCTTCTTCGGTGACCTCAAGGGTATGGTCCGTTTCCCCCGAAAGGGGCTCATCATTAAAGTTCCACTGGTACCCGAGGGAGGGATGGAAAAAGGCCTCAAGGGTAAGACTCTCACCGGGAACAAACTCCAGCGGCCTGTCAGCTTCCATGATCATCGCTACCGGATTGCAATCTTCAGTTTCTGTTACCCTGAGGACCTCGCCCGATCCGATCAGGGCAACATAAAGCTCACCGTAACGATCTTCCCCAAAGCTGGAAATTCCACGATCGAAGGTGGTCAACTCTCCTCCCTCAAACTCCCCGTTTGAACGGTTCACATAATACAACACCCCGGTGCAGTAATCGCCGGCCAGGTAAACCCCGAACATGCCACCATATATTGCTCCGCGATAAACATATCCGCCGGTGATAGAACCGGTACAGCCGGTGCCGGCGGGGTGACCGTATTCAAACACGGGAAAAACATAGTTTTCGGGATCTTCACAGCCCTCCGGGTTGAATTCCATTGTTCCTTCAAAGCACCGCCAGCCATAGTTTTCCCCCCCGGGGCTATCGGCCGGCTGAAAGTTGACTTCTTCCCGGTCCGACTGTCCGACATCGGCTATCCACAAATCACCGGTATACCTGTCAAAACTGTTCCGCCATGGATTTCGCAATCCAAGAGCCCAAATTTCATCGGGAGTCGTTTCATCAGCGACAAAAGGGTTGTCGGGCGGAATGGCATAACCATTTCCGTTGCCACCGTCAACATCTATGCGAAGCATTTTCCCCAGCAGGGTTGTGGGGTCCTGGCCGTTATCGCCGGGATCGCCGGCGCCGCCGCCGTCACCCAGTGCAATGTAAAGGTAACCGTCGGGTCCGAACAGAACCTGTCCCCCGTTATGGTTCTCGAAAGGCTGATCAACGGTAAGCAATACGAGTTCGCTGGCAGGATCGGACAGATCGGGATTACCGGCATCGGCTGAAAAACGCGAGACAACCGAAGCACCGTCGGTTTCCCGGGTATAATTCACAAAAAAATAGCCGTTCCCGCTGTAATCAGGATGGAAGGCAAGCCCAAGCAAACCGGTTTCAAAGCCGGTCTGGCTGACTGTCCCGGACAGATCAAGGAATGGGGTATCCGAGACATTTCCCTCGGGGTCAATAATCCGGATTAAACCGCGTTGCTGAATCACAAATATTCTGTCATCGCCGGCATTCATTATCCCTATGGGACTTTCCAGGCCGGAGGAAAACGGCTGAAGTTCAAGCTGCGGCTGCGCTTTCAATACGGCACAGGGCACAGTCATAAAAACCAGGAAAAGTAGATGTTTTGCCTTCATAGTCAGAGGAATTTGTCAGAAAATAAGTGAATGATCCCGTACGCGCGGTCATGTCACCGGGATAAAAGCATTTCCGGTAAGTCAACCAACAATCTTTCCCTACTTATAACCCGGAGGACTGTATCCAATGGATGCATCATCGAGTACCAGTACCCAGTCAAGATATTCGCCGGGATCGGGCGGAGAGAAAACCCTTGAGCCTTTATTCGGAAAATTGCCGATTTTCCATGCCGAGCCGTCTCGCGGATTGTACCACCAGGCCACAATTTCCCCACCCCTGATTACATCCATCCTCACTTCAAAATCACGCCCGACCGGGGAATAAATCATTGCATAGGTTCCGTCGGTGTCCCTGGTAGCTGCATACCGGTATTCCCCGGCGCCGGGTATCACGGAAGCGGCTACCGGGTGGGGAACCAGGATGGAATCGTCCGGAATTCTTGTTAAAAACGGCCGGGATTCAATTAACCTCCTGCCATATTGCATATGTGAAGCTCCCGGTTGATAAATAGCCTTATACCAGGGCATAAGCGGGTGATTTACCGGCCTTCGTCCTTCTTCCCACATTTGCCATACTGAATGATGACCATAGGTATGTCCGAATCCGCCATTGAATAAACTCCAGTACATCGGCCGGCGAACATCGGCCGATATGGAGTGTCCCCTTTCTTCTCTCCTGAAATCGACCGGATGATCCTCGTAAATAGGCTCTGCATCAATAACCGGTTTTACGGGACTCCTGTCATAATCCCTGCGGACATGTTCGTACCTGCCGGTATATCCCCTTGTGTGACCGGTCTGCCTCATGTTAAAATCCAGCCAGTCCTCATTATGGAAATACTCAGCCGAGCCCTGACCCCCCATCGGGTGAAAGGTGATAAGATGAGTACCCGTATCTCCTTCTCTCAATCCTGCTGCCATGGAAACTACAATTTCCCTGTGGATGTCCTCTTCCAGGGGCCGATCGCCTCCTACAACCCATATTATGTTGGGATAATTCCGGTACCGGTTACCCAGGTACTGTCCGAAGACCCTGGCATTTTCCGGGGTGAATATTTCCGGCCCCTGCCCCCATTTGATGTTCCATTTATCGCCCCAGGCAGGCAATACCGCCACGAACAATCCCAATTCACCGGCCATATGAATAATGAAGTCAACATGCTCAAAGTAAGCTTCGTTTGGACGGGCAGGATCGTGATCGAATAAAGGAACCTCACCGTAGGGATTGGGATCATTGAGCCCGTTCTCTTCGGCAAGTATAACTGCCTGGATTACTGTAAATCCGAGGGATGCCCTGTTACTCAGATAGTATTCTGCTTTTTCCCTATCCAGCCGGTGAAACAATTCCCAGGCGGTATCGCCAAGATAAAAGAAAGGTGTTCCATCGGCAAAAACAAGAAATCTCTGATTTTCAGAAACCCTGAGATTGCCCCGGGAGAAATCAATCGGATTGAATTGATAGTTGTCCTGCTGCCCCTGAATTTGAAAAACCACAAGCAAAAAACAGGAAATGATATAAAGATGTTGCATTTTCATAAAAATGGGTTAAAGGGGGGGTTAAATAATTTCTGTATTTCGCGGAGAAGTTTTTTTCATACCAAACAAAGGTCTTGCAAGACGCCACCGCCTGATTCCAAATTCATATACGATCAGGGAAATTACAAAAGTTCCGGCAACCATTGTCATAAATTTTGCAAAAAACCCCAGTTCCAGTTCAATCAGATAATATCCGATTATCAGAATAATTGTCTGATGAATTATATAAAAAGGATATACAGCCTCATTTGCGTAAGATAATATCTTACCCGGCCTGTTAAGATAGGTAGCCCCATAACCAAGCAAGGCAAGGATCCACGCCCAAAGGTTGAATACCTTAATAAATGCTTCAATAAAATGGACAAGGACAGAATCTTCGAAAGTAAACCATAATCCACTTAAAACTGTAAATCCTGCTATACCTGAGAACAGGTAAAGTCGTCTGTTTTTTTTAACTGTTTCCCAGAATACCTCTTTTGCGGAAAGTAAAAGAAATCCGTACAAGAAAAGGGTAAGATA
>SLGC01000194.1 GCA_007123885.1 Bacteroidales bacterium
ATAAAATAAATATAACTTCATCAAAGCAAAAGAACCTGGTTTTTATCCTGGCTCTTTTTGCTGGAATAGTCTTCATCATTTCTTCCTGCCAGAAGGAATTTCTGGACATTACTCCAAAGGATAGTTTTACGGAAGCTGCAGTTTTTAACGATCCTGCATTGCTCGATGCATTTGTCAATTTTGCATACAGGAGGACTCCCCATGGTTTCCAGGAGCATGGCGGAATACTTTACCTGGCTACTATGGGCGATGAGGCTCATTCAAAAGGTAATGTAGCCACCGCGGGCCAAATTATAGCCGGAAACCAGAGACCCGATTTTTTGCATGCACTTGATGTCTGGACTGGAGGTGGTCAATCCATGAATTCCAGGAACCGTAAAAGCTACTGGGATCCCATTAAACAAGCTAACGAATATTTGTACAATATCAAGGATTCAGAAATTGATCCGGATATATTAGAGAGAATGACCGGAGAAATGAAGGCGCTCAGGGCATATGCATATTTCCGCCTTATAAGCCATTATGGCGGAGTTCCTCTGGCCACTGAACCATTTTCGCTGGATGACTGGCGGGTACCCAGGAACAGCTATGATGAAGTGATGGATTTTGTCCTGAAGGAACTTGATGAGGCAATAGGAATGCTTCCGCTAAGTTATTCAGGAAGAGATGTAGGCAAACTGACAAAAGGTGCGGCAATGGCCATAAAGGCAAGGGCCTTGCTATATTATGCAAGTCCCCTGAACAATCCTGCGAACGATCTTTCAAGATGGCAGGCAGCTGCCGATGCGGCCAAAGCTGTAATTGACCTGGGTATCTATGAATTGTACCCCGATTATCAAGCCATATTTCTTGAAAAAACTGGATGGCATTCCGAAATAATATGGGCCCGGCCATTCCATCATATTACCGAACCGGAGGTTTACCTGGAAAGGAGAATCTTCCCCAATAGTTGGTTAGGACACGGCCATACACCACCGACGCATAATCTTGCTGATGCATATGAAATGATTTCGGGATTGCTGCCAAGCGAGGATCCGACATACGATCCCCAGAATCCTTATGTTAATCGTGATCCCAGGTTTTATGCCACGATTCTTTATGATGGAGCGCCTTTTAAGGAAAGAACGCTTGAAACGTTTATCGGTGGACTGGACTCTTTTGAATCGCATATATCTTCATGGAATGCTTCTGAAACAGGTTATAATTTGAGAAAATTCATTGATGAGGATACCGATGATATTGGCTCCGGAAATACGAATGCGCCCTGGATATATATCAGATATGCCGAAGTATTGCTTAATTATGCCGAGGCAATGTATAATCTTGGCAATGAAGATGTTGCCCGGGAATATGTTAATATGATAAGAAGCAGGCCTGGCGTGGAAATGCCTCCTATTACCGAAAGCGGTGAAGACTTATGGCAGCGGATAGTGCATGAGCGCCGCATAGAGCTTGCTTACGAAGAGCATCGTTTCTTTGATGTTCGTCGCTGGAAAATAGCAACCGAGGTATTCAGCATAGACCATACCAGGATGCGCATTACAAAGGATCCTGACACTGGTGTCAAGACCTATGAAGTATTAAATCACCTTCCGGCCCAGTTTCATGAGCATAATTACCTTTCACCAATTCCTCTTTCTGAAATTGAGAGAAATGGACTTCTGGAACAAAATCCAGGTTATTAGTTAAGCTACATTGAAATCATTTTAAAAGAGGCTGCCTCGAAAGGGCAGCCTCTTTTGAATGGGGGTGTGCCGTGCATGGGAGAAGGGATGAAAGAGCAGGCTGCTCATATCCAGGGGTAATGGCTGGGGGTATGCAAGGAGAGATATGTTATGTGACAGTGATGGTGTTTTTGAGTGACCTGCCGATAATAGCCCGGCAGATTATTGTTTAACGATTAATGCTATCCATTGTCCGTCTCCCGGAGCTTTTAGATCTACATGTGCTGATCCGGGAATGTCATCTTCCGCGCTCCATTCACTGTTTGAAATATCCAGCCACCTTAACCTGAAGGGGCCCTCTTCCTTGCTCAGATCCAGCGAAACGGATCCTCCGTCAGTAAAATAAACGGCATACTGTTCGCCGCGGATATATGCAAGGTATGCTTCATTTTCATTCCGGTTGCCCAGCAAGGCACTCTCCATATCCGGTTCTGCCCTGAAAACGTCGAACTCATCGAGGAACATCCTTGCACTTATGATCTGTGTCTGTGCCAGATCGCTCAGGCCAATACTAAAAAATCCATGCCTTGGTCCCGGCCGGTGGAACCTTGAAGCTGCCACTCCTCCGATTATGTTGCGCCAGAATTTGTTGGTACCTTCGGTTATACCCCCGCCCAGGGCAGAGCCTCCGTAAATCTTATTGTTGTTCATCGGTCGGGGAGGGTCGGCAACCATCCTGCGGGCAGCCTGCATGTTGTCCCAGTGAACCTGTCCGTCACGCAGGTTATTCTGTGATGCATCAACAAATGAGTATATATCGGGATGGTCGAAAGTCCTTTTGTGCATTGAGTCTGTCAAGTCCCAGGCATTCCACATTTCGGTCAGTTCAATATCCAACCTTGCCTCTTCAGCTTTTTGATGAATAAACCCGGCCCAGTAACGGCTCCACTCTTCCGTTGCCGTACTTTCGTTACTTATGCAGTACAACACATGAAAATATTCGAAGGTTGCCCCAAGCAATCTGTCGACAAAAGCTTCCTGGTAGGCAAGTACCCGGGGTGAATCATCCAGTTCGGGTATGGTCCGGAATATCGGGTATCCTTCCCATTTATCTTCAAAGAGGTTGGTTTCATCTTCCGTATAGTTGATGTTGTTCCCGGGGTTGAAGGGATGCGCATCCCATGCCTCGGCCGAATATGCGCCTCCCCATACCTCGCCGTAGTCCCACCGGTCCCATATCTCAATCTGAACTATTATGTCGCGTTCAGCGGTCATCCGGAGCAGGTCGCCAAGCCGGTCCCAGTAATCCTCATTCCACCGGTCCAGATCATAAAGTCCGGTCTCCTGATCGCGATGAAAGGGATAGAGGTTGTTGTTATTGTAAAGGTCGCTGTCCGGATCGATCCGGTCACGGCTTGACATTGTATTCCTTATATAGTTTCCGCCGACCGATGCCAGAAGGTCAAGGTGGGCTTCAGATCCTGCGGGACCAATATCCGGATGGTTGAACAGGTTGTCCTGGTCGGTACCGCCAAGCAGCATAACCGGTTCGCCCCTGTACTGCCAGTAACGGTTATCTTCAGACCAGGGCTTGATCCTGAGGTTTTCACGGTTTTCGCCTGAACGCATTTCCCTGTTGCGCCGATCTAAAGGGCCGCAGGAAAAAACCGACGCCATGAAAACACCCGCCAGAAAAACAATTAAAATCAAGGATTTCTTCATCTTAATTAAATTTGATTATCGAATGGTGATATATTTTTCTGTGATTACAGGAAACTTTGTCTGATTTAAAACATTTTATAACTGATTTTTAACTGTCTGTATTCCATATCCTCTGGCGGGGTTAAATGCAGCTATGGCCTTTCGGCAATAACATAGTCGTCCATGACCAGGAAGAAATCATTTATGATCCCGTAAATATCAAACCACTCCCAGATGGTGATCTTTCGCTGATTGTCGGGCCTTTCAACCCACTGTCCGTCAATAAAAATCGGTGCAGGATGCTCGTAGCTTTCGGCCCAGTCAGGGTTCTTCACTATGGCAACAGCAGCCTGGTCAAACAACGGCCTGCTGGGAGGGGAGCCCCCCATATTATACCACTCAAACAGGTTTGCCGAATAATCACCCCATGTATAGAACTCGCCACCGTGGCGGCCGATTACAGGTTCGGATATACGCGGGCCCTTTCCCGGCATCCTGTGAAGGATCTGAGCCTGGGTGACTCTCACCGCGGTTGTGCCGGAAGGTTCGCCATAGCGGACTGTTACCATTTCGAACGGAACATCAACATCAAGAATATAATTCATCGAGGGGATATCCCAATTCTGGTTATGCTCACCAGGCTCAGGATAGTTCGACCCAAGCCATACTATCTTTATGTTTTCTGCAATGGCAGGCTCTTTTTTCAGGGCAAGCGCGATATTGGTAAGCTTGCCAACCGGGAGCAGTATTAATTCCTGGTCACGTTCCCTCAGGGATTGTTCAATAATAAAATCGACAGCCTCATGTCCGTCAAAATCCGGAGAATCCAGATCTCCTTTTATCTCTTCGAAAGAACCGTTTGCCCCTTTAAACAGTGGTATATCATCATATACAGCGCAAAGCTGCATTATTCTTTTTGCTTCATCATACTGTCCATCTATATGGCCGCTGATTCCATGTCCCGGACCGCTTGTTGCATTGACGGTAACCCCTTCGACAGCAAAAACGTCGCCGCTGAAAAGAAGATAGGCCAGTGCATGCTGGTCGTCAACTTCGTTGTTTGCATCGGTGTCGAAGATGACATGGTGCCTGAACGTAGAATCTTCAATTTCAGGAGATTCGGCACATGAAAAAAGAACCGCTCCGATAACAGGTATAGCAATCAGGTACGCCCCCAAACCGATGAATTCATTGAGGATATTAATAATTGATTTTCTCATTTTTATTGGTTTTATAATTGAAATTGTAAATAATTCACTTTATGACTGAACTTACCAGAAGAACAAAATCAATATATAATCTTTTGCGCATATATCGATTATATTACTGCCTCCTCAGCAGGTCAAGCAATTTCCTGTCCAGCTGATATCCGTACCAGTCCGCGTAATCCACATCACTGCGACCGGAGTTCAATATACCGAAACTTCCCCTGAATTCCCAGAGGCCGAACCCGATGCCGTTTTCTTTAAAGATGTCAAGAGTGTCAGAGAACCAGGCCAGGAAAACCTCGTGAGGGGTCTGATTGTAACATCCCAGTTCGCCGCAATGGACTCCAGTACCCTGTTTCACTATCTCGATCCATGGAGCATAATGCTCTTCCAGCATCTCCCGGCTAAAGTAACGGTCACCCACCTGGCCCGGCCATTTGGGCTCGGGAAGGGAATCAATATCTGCAAATGCCCAGGGTGCCCGGTAATGAGAGATCTGTGCCGGGAAATACCCCCTGTTGCTCTTTGCAATACCCAGGTCGAGCAGTTCGGGAACCACCGTGGTACCCACATTATTGCCGCCGGCAATCACCAGGTGACCGGGATTTTCACCCCGGATGGCCGCCGTTGCACCTTTGGCCACCTGCCGGTACATATGACCGGGAATGGCTCTTGCCGGTGAATGCTGATCATTCGGGTCATCGCGCATGGCGGGCTCGTTCACCAGGTCAAAGCTGATCTTGTCTGCCGGCACGTTCTTATAACGCCGCGCCCACATCTCCCAGTGAAAATTGAACGCCTCCTGCGCCTCCTTGTCAAGCCAGAGGTTATATGGTTCCCGGAAACCGGCATTGATGCAGTAGCCTGGCGCCCTGTGCAGGTTCAGGCTGACATGCATGTTGTATTTATGGGCCATGGCCACCAGAGCATCGATCTTTTCCACCGCCTCTTCGTTAATGTTGTATACCTCATCAGGCCTGATATTCCTGCTTCGGTCAAATTCCACATAATAGGGATAGGCCATTGGTATTCTCACGAAATCAAAACCCCAGTCCCTCATCCACCGGAAATAATCTTCCTTTGTCGGAGGCCTCTGCCTTGACGGGTCGGGCGAAAAGAAATCAAGAAGGTTAAAGCCCTTCCACCGGGGAAGGCTGTTTACCGGGCCCCTTTCACATGAACCCGGCAATGAAGCTCCGGCCAGGCTTACTCCGGCTGCCAGCAGACCTGCTTTTTTAATAAAATCCCTGCGGGTGTTTATCGCTTTTCTCATATTTGTCACCGGCTGTTTTGCCATAGTTTGTTTTGAGTTTCTCCTTCCGCGAAAGCGGCGTCATCAATGTGAAAATGAATAACTATTTCCCGGAAATAATCATAATTTAAACTCAATAATATGTCTGCGGTCCCGGATCGGTATCAGAATAGACGATCAGTGAACCCAGGTTGACCTGGTACCCTCGCGGAATGTCACGGGCAACAAGCCTGATCTCGTTATCCGCCTCCGGGAGCTCATAATTCCAGTAAACCTCGAGTTTTCGCCGGCGTGATTCGGTTGGCATTACAACCGTTTCCAAAAACTCACCATTAATATAAACGTCGAGTGACAGATCACGATCCGGCAGTCCGCCTTCAGTACGCACCGCGTTGCCTCCAACAACAATGCCCGAACCGGTGAACCCGGCTGTAAACCCGGGATTGTCAGGGCTGAGGGAGGCCCGTGGTGAACGCCTTTCCAGAGGATACAAACCTCTGAATGACTCTTCAAACCTCACCGGTTCAACCTTTTGGTACCTTATCTCTGCGGCATCATCCAGAACCCTTCCGCCGTGCCGTTCTATCATCTGCAAAGCATGGCCATACCCGATGTCATATACATCCAGCAGCGACATATCGGTATAAACGAAATTACGGTGCTCCACCCGGTCAAGTCCCTGTTTCCAATAGTCGGGAATGTTGCTGTAGCCCAGCATGGTGCCCAGAATGCCGGCAGCATTCGAAGGATTGCAGTCCGAGTCATAACCGGCCCTTGTGCTGATATCGACCGTTTTGCCATAGTCGCCGTCACCATAAAGCAGTCCGAGGGCGATATATGCCGCATTGATGCTGGCATCAATATTGAAAGCGCGGAAGACGCCATTGGGGCACCCTTTTTCTGCCGTCCATTTTTTCTGTAATTCAAACCATGTCTGTTTCCAGTCATCCGGATACATTTCGTGCCATCTTATCACATCGTCAATTGTCTTGTAAAACCGGCTCTCCTCCGGTATTGCCTTCAGGGCTTCCCTGACAATAAACCCCATATCGTCGCTTACAAAAGCCTGCGTGTACATTCCTGCCACGAACACCCCTCCGTACCATCCATCGCCGTAGTTCATGATATGTCCTATTTTGTCGCTTATCGCGGAAGAGGCATTGATCATGCCCGGCGACATCAGTCCCGCGAAATCAGCCTCGATCTGAAAATCTATATCATCGGCATGCGGATTGTTTTTCCAGTGCCCCGACGCGGGCGGCATAATGCCATTGAGGATGTTGTACCTTGCAGCCTGGTTGGCATGCCAGAGCGAATAACCGGCATTGGCAAAAGCCAGCGCATGCAGAGTATCGCAGGCATCAAGCCCGTGCTCCTCATAGACCTGTACAAATGTCAGGTCCATGTATACATCGTCATACAATCCGGGGGAATTGTCATACCACCATTCCATCTGGTATTCATCCCACGGTATGGGCACGTGGTCGCCTATCATGGTTCCGTTCCACTGGAACTCGGTAGGCCCCCCGTAGGTGCAGCCTATGACCTGTCCGGCCCAGCCACCCATGATCTTGTCCTTCAGGACAGATCTTTCAATCCGGATCATATCACCGTCATTGAAGCGGGAATTGTATTCCTTTGCGCCCTGACTACAGGCAGACATAAAAATGATACCTGTAATAATGCTGTAGACAAGTGAGTTGTTCATGTTGCAAGGTTTTAGGTTTTAGATTAAAGAAATTGAATTCACTCCACCACTCTCACTACAGCCACATATGAACGGTGGTTCGGTGGGGCAAGTGTTATGATCCGTTGTGGGCCCCACCAGTCCGTTCCATCGAAATTATTCCATTCGGGTTCGATGATCACCTCATCGCTCCAGGAAAGGGAGGCAATATCCAGCCATTTAACCGATATTTTTTCCATGTAAACCCATGGGTCGAGGTGGACCGTAGCCCTGCCTCCCGGAAAATATACAGCATATGCCTTGCCCATAATTGCCAGGCAGTATGAATCGACTGAATTCCCAACCATTTCGATCGCTTCATATGGTTCGGCGCCAAAAATATCGAATTCATCCAGGAACATATTTGCCGCCCGGAGAGTCTGCCGGGCCCTTTCATTGATCCCGATCCCCCATCCCCAGGTTCCGCCGGCTCTCATTGCCGGCCTGTGGAATCTTGTTGAGGCCGCCCCTCCGAATATATTCCTCCAGAAGCGCTCGACAGCCTCCTTCTCGGTGCCGGCCGCGGTGTTCAGTCCCACTCCCTGGCCGTAAACCTTGACGTTATTTATGGGCATGGGCCCCTCGTCACTCATTGCGATCATTTTGCGCCAGAAGAGCAGGTTTTCCCAGTGCTTTTTACCGACAGGCCCCAGGGCATCCTGGTTGTTCTGGGAAACCTCGGCAAAGCTGTATATATTCCTGTAAGTCATCACCCTGCGCACTGAATTACCGGGAGCGAACAGCATGGTGGTTACATGGATATCCCTACCGTTAAGGGCCGCAGCATTTTTAATATATTCCGCCCAGTAGTTGTCCCATTCGACGCCCAGTCCGCTCTCATTTGCAATATTGTAAAAGACATGTCCGTACCCGGCAGATATGGAAATAAGCTTGTCTATATACCTGTGCTGGTAGGCAAGGACCGGTTCGTTATTCGTGTCAAGTGAACCGCCGTAATAGTCCCATGCATCATTTATAGTGCCGGGTTCCCACGTTATATTGTTTTCCGGGTTCAGGGGATGGATGGCAAAACGCCCGTAAACACCGGCGCCTGAAAGATCAAACCAGTCCCACAATGTGAGGTGAACTATAATCCCCCGCTTCTCTGTTTCTTCGAGGAAGAATTTAAGCTTGTCCCAGTAAACTTCGTTCCACTGCTCAAGGTCATACAGACCATCCTCAATCTCTTTGGGAGCAAAAGTATCCCCTTCGTTCCTGTCACTCATGGTATTGCGTACGTAATTTCCGCCTGCCGATTCAATCAGGTCCAGGTGCTCGATCAGCCTCTCTCCCGTCCACTGCCACAGGTTGTCACGGTCACTCGCACCGATGAGCATAATGGGTTGGCCTTTATATTCCCAATACCACGGGTTATTCCTGTATGGTCTTATACCGCCGTCATCGCCGGCAGCCACCAGTGTTGCAGTAACCAGCAGGGTTAGAATTAAAGTGCTTAAAATGATCCTCTTTCTCATTATTATAGATTTTAAAATGCTTTTATTTGTGACATACAGGAACCTCCCCGTCAATAATGCCTTTCCGGCCAACGAAGTCGTCCCGGATCAGTATAGCCGCGCCGCAATGATCAGTGCGAGTCCCACGGCAAAAAACAGGAACATAGCTGTAAGCAGTCCGTTGACTCCGCGGGCTCCCTTAAACTCTTTCCATATAAATACCCCCCACAGGGCCGCCACCATGGTTGCTCCCTGGCCAAGACCATAAGAGATTGCAAAACCGGCCTGCTCGGCGGCAATTATATTAACGGTGAATCCCAGGCTCCATATTGCTCCTCCAAGGATTCCGATAAGATGAAGCCTGCTGTCGCCTTTTCTGAGATAATCGCCGTAGGTGACCTTTTCCCCGGTAAGGGGTTTATACATAAAAATCGAATTCCACAGGAAATTGGAAACAAGCAATCCAACGGCAAAAATCACCGAAGCGGTGTACGGGGTGAGCCTGCCGGCCTCGGGATTGACAAAATCGCTCACCATTGAAGCTGCAACGAAACGGTAGAAAAAGCCCATCAGCACGCCCGCGAGAAGAGAGATGACTATTCCCTTGGTTGGCGATTCGGTTTGGGACGGGAGTTTTCTGTAGGCCATTGCATCAAGCACAATGGCGATGACCACAAAAGCAACTCCTGTAAAGAGAAACAATGGATTACCCAGGGGCGTGGCAACGTAGTTGACAATAACACCCAGTGCCAGGGCAAGCCCTATTCCGATCGGGAAAGCCACCGCCATTCCTGCAATGGCAATTGCCGCAACCAGGAGCAGGTTGGCGATGTTAAAAACAACCCCTCCCAGAAAAGCCGATCCCAGCGAGGATAGCTCAGCCTGTGAAAGATCCTGTATGAAACTCCTTCCATCTGTGCCGATACTTCCGGCAGTGAAGGCAAGCAGCAGGGAAAGGAGCAGGACGCCGATCGCATAATCCCAGTAATATAACTGGAACGGCCACTGTTTAGTGGCGAGTTTCTGGGTATTCGCCCATGAACCCCAGCAGAGCATAGTGATAAAGGCCAAAAAAACTGCCCAGCCATAAGAGTATACTACAACCATGTTTTTCTTTTTTTAGTTAGAATGTGATCTTTTGAGCAAGAATATATGCAGGTTTGTATTAAGTTTTGGTCTTCTGTTTCCGGTGCCTGTAATATACTGATATGTCTCTTTTATCAACCTTTAGTTAATCATCAAAAACCCGCGTCCCCGGGCGCGGTTGGTCCTGGCGGGGCTTTGCCAAAAGACGCGTGTGGTCGAAAAAGTCGCGATGCCAGGGAAACAAAGCCACCTCCTCTGGTGGCGGATAGTCCGGTTTTAGCGAATTTTTTACCATAATTTTACTTGTCGCAGCCATACAGGTCGTTAAAATTTCAGTCACCGTTAACGGCCCTTTTTGCAATGCTTGTTTTTTTGGGTATATTTATCTGCATTATATAAGACAAATATTAGAAAATTTCTATTTTCGAACAAACGTTTGTGCATAATTAATCTATAAATCATCAAATTTAAAAAACATGCAGGTTGATAAATTTTTGGAAAAACATGGTATCAGGTCCGCTGACGTGGATATTCAGCAACTGGTAGAACTCTTTACTGCTGAAATGCAGAAAGGCCTCGAAGGTACAGACAGCTCCCTTCAAATGATACCCACTTATATTGAAGCTGATAACGAGTTCCTGATAGAAGTCCCCGTTGTTGCGATTGATGCCGGGGGAACAAATTTCAGGGCAGCAAAAGCGAAATTCTCCAAACAGGGCGGGCTTGAACTTGAAGACATGGTCAATGCCGGTATGCCTGGTTTGGATCGTGAAGTATCAAAGAAGGAGTTTTTCAGCAGCCTGGCAGACAATATCAGGTCACATGTAGCAGAATGCGACAGGATAGGGTTCTGCTTTTCCTATGCTACCGAAATTTTCCCCAATAAGGATGGCAAGCTCTTGTATTTTTCCAAAGAGGTGCAGGCCCCGGGTGTGGTCGGTGAGATGATCGGCGAAAGCCTTCTAGAAGCTCTGGGAACACCCGAAAAACATATTGTTTTGCTCAACGATACCGTAGCTACCCTGCTTGCCGGCAAGGCCGCCTCGTTAGGCAAAGAATATGATTCTTTCATAGGCTTCATTCTGGGCACCGGCACAAATACCTGTTATATTGAAAGCAATAGCAATATTTTAAAGAAAAGCGAACTTGACAGGTCGAAAAGTCAGATCATAAATATTGAATCGGGCAATTTTGGGATAAAACCCCGGACTGATATAGATGTGGCATTTGACAACACCATGGCCGATCCGGGTAAATATACATTTGAAAAGATGTTCGCGGGAGGATATTTGGGGGGCCTTTGCCTGCATGCACTTAAAACCGCGGCAGACGAAGGGGTTTTTACCCGCTCTGCCGGAAAGATCCTGTCATTGCAGCAACTGACAACCGAAGATGTGAATAACTACCTGGTCAATAAAGGGGCAGACAGGGGACCATTGCAGGCGTGTATCGAGGACAGTTCAGAGGAGGAGGCTTGCATAAAAATACTTGAGAGCCTGATTGATCGTGCCGCCCTTCTTGTGGCTGCAAATCTTGCTGCTGTAGTACTCAAAACCGGCAAGGGAAAGTCGCCCGAACGGCCAATAATGATTACCATTGAGGGAACCACATTTTACAAACTGCGCAATCTTAGAACTTTGTTCGAAAAGTATTTTTCCGGATATCTTAACGGCGAGAACAAACGCTATTGTGAGTTTACGGAAGTCCCCGGGTCCAGCCTGGCAGGAGCAGCACTCGCGGGGCTGATCACTTAGTTTGCCGGAGAAGCATAACAGCATATTCATAATAAAGCCGGTCCGGGATTTATCCAACTTCCCGGACCGGCAATATTAATGACGGATCATGCAGTTTCAGTAAAGTATCCGGGAATTACTGTTTGCGCATGTTCAGAAGTTTAAGCGCATTTTTATTGTAGATCTTTTCCAGCACCTCATCAGGCAGGTAAAGCCCGTAAATCATCCAGAATCCCTGTTGCTTGTGGGCCGGCGTGGAATCAAAATATTCATCGTCGGTTTCCAGGAAGCGATAGTGAACACGGTAAGCCTCGGCATCAGGCGGTGTATCGGTTCCAAAAAGTATCCTGTCCTGCCACCTGATCATAAACCTTCTTGCAGTATAAGGCTGGCGGCCAAGCTCGTTTATGCGGGCATTAATATCGACATACATATTGGGGTATTTCTCCAGCCACATTGATACCGTTCCAAGTTCCTCGGGTAGATTTGCCATATGGGTGGCGATAAAGATGGTATTGGGATGCCTTGCAATAACCCGGTTTCGTGCCGCAAGGATCTCTTCCTTCGTTGGAAACTGCGGACCATAGAACGACCATTCCGGACGCTCGGCCAATTCATGTAAACGCTCGTTAAACCTGTCGAGAGGAGTGTGAAAAGCCTTTGGGTCAGAAACATGTATGATTACCGGTATGCCAAGTTCTGCGCATTTGGCCCAGATGGGATCTATCCTTGGGTCATCAACCTTTAAAAGTTCGCCCGTCTTGTCCCTGTCTTCCAGTCCCAGTCCCTTCCTGATCTTTAAGCCTGATATGCCACCCGATCTGACAGCCTCTTCAAGCCTGCGGGCTTCATTTTCGCCAAAATTCGGCTCATCGATCCTGCTGAAGTCGGGCCTGAAAAAAAGCAGGAATCTATCCTTGGATACACCATGGAGACGTTCAATATGTTCAAGGTAAAAATCATCCTCGGAACGGGCATCCAGGCTAACACACATCATTACCCCTGCCTTGTCCATCTCTTCCAGGTATTGTTCTGTAAATTCATGCCGCCTCAGATGGTTATGAATATCGATCACGGGAAATTTGGGTTGCATTATCTTTGTTTCCTTTACAACAAGCATGCTTCTGGGTTGCCAATCCAGAAGCCTCAAATTCTCCAGGTCTTCAATTTGCTGCTGTGAAAATAGCCGGGGTGTAAAGAACAGGAATAATATAAAAAATAAGCAGGTCAGTGTTTTCATAATGATAAGAATTTAGTTAATTAATAGAATATTAGTATATAATTTCATTTATTATCTGAAAAAAGGTTTTTCCAAAATCCACTCTATTACCCGGCTTAATTCAATATCTGCCGGGAAAAGATCTATACTTCCTGCGGCTTTTTTTTGTGAGTAAACTGTCCGGGGAAATGCAAGTTCTTCATCAATAAGCTTTTCGGTTGCCGGTTCTTTCATTTGATCTCTGGGTCCGATGATGGCTACTTTCCGGGGTGCCAGTGAAGCGATAAGGTCCGGAAGGTCATAGGCCGTGAGGGCACCTGCCACATAATATCTTAAAAATCCGGTAAGCGACCTGTACTGGTAATCATAATATTTGTTCATTACAACCGACCGGTATGATATGAGTGATCCGGCAAGTGCAACAGAGCTTATGGAATTATTGAAGGCTGCGGCATGCAGCAGCACCGGGCCCATCTCTTCGAAAGCAATGGCACCGATCCTGTCCGGGTCGATATCTGAACGCTGTTTCAGGAAATTAACAACCCTGCTTACATCACCTGCCTGGATCCCTGTCACGCTACGGCCTATTAGGAAGGAGAGGTAGTTGGAATTAAGTGCTTCAGACTTTCTGGTTTCACCGACTCCGATAACATCCGGTGCGGCAACAATATAGCCTTTCCTTACCAGCTCTTCGATCTTCCCGCCGGGAGCGGCATCGGTTATCTTGCCTTCGGGATGCAGATAGATAACCGAGGGATGGTTTTCACCCGAATCGGGGACAAACAGCAGGAGCGGTATAACATATTCACCCTCACCATGAAGGGCATACATCTCAACCGAATAACCATCCCGCCTGTACCTTCCCCGGAAAACGGACTCTGCCTCTTCCCGGGGCTTGATATATCCTGAAAGCTCCCTGGCCTGTTCAAGTACATCATCCAGGTGGGAAGGGTTGTTGTTCCTTGAATCATTGATATCCATGATCAGTCTTTCAGCCTCACGTTTGTTTATATCAAAGGCAAGGTCGCCGCCAAGGGAGGTGGATAATTGTCCGGTTGGGGTTACCCGCAGATCATCAGGATCGAACCCATCGAATTCCTCATGGTCCGGGCTTCCGGGAAGATCAAAGACATCCTGGAAGAACGCGTAGATATCGGTTATTGTTCCATGAAAACCATGGCCGGCATCATCGGTCACATGACCCACATAGTCTTCCCGGCCAAAGGCCCTGTATGCACCCTTCACCTCGTTATAGGTTTCAACGGC
>SLGC01000459.1 GCA_007123885.1 Bacteroidales bacterium
CAGTTCCTGCGGCAGGGCAGCGGAATTAAGCCCAGATGGCGGAATTGGTAGACGCGCTAGTTTCAGGGACTAGTGTATGCAAGTACGTGCAGGTTCGAGTCCTGTTCTGGGCACAGCAGACGGAAGGTTGCGCCGGTATTTTTTCATTTGCCGGTGTCATGGCATACCGGATGGTTGATCATCGAGGCCCAGGTGGTGAAATAGGTAGACACGCCAGCTTGAGGGGCTGGTGCTCGTTTAGGGCGTGCTGGTTCGAGTCCAGTCCTGGGCACAAAAGGCAGGGAACATGATTGTTCCCTGCCTTTTTATTGCACGGGTGATTCCCTCTTGTGAGGTAGTTCGCTCATCTCAAATCGAAGGGTGCCTCCCCCTGCGATCTCCTGGTGACTGAACCGGAAACGGTCCAGCAGCCGGCCATTCAGCCATACCCTGTTTATATAAATATTTTCGGGAGAATGGTTGTCGGCAATAACTGTAAGTATATTTTTGCCCATCCGGATCTCGGTTCTCTCAAAAAGAGGGGTCCCTACCTGGTATATATCCGAACCGGCCACGGGATAAAAACCCACTGCACTGAACACATACCAGGCTGATAAGGTTCCTGCATCATCATCACCGTCAAGACCATCATATCCATCGCCGTATTTATTATCCATGACCCATCGTATCCATTTCTGGGTCAGGTCCGGCCTTCCGGCGGAATTGAAAAGGTAGGCCGCATGAATATCGGGTTCGTTGCCATGCCAGTAATATGATCCGGGTGTGTATCTTCCCCGCCGGGGATTGGATTTTTCAAAAAAGGCATTGAGCTCATCCACGAAATATTCCCTGTCCCCGAAAAGGGATATTAAGTTTTCAGGATCAAAGAACACCGCCCATCGCCATTGCAGCGCGCTCCCTTCCACATATCCCCGGGTGTATTCCTTTTCAGGATCCAGGTAGGTGAGCTTGAGGGGATCGAATTTCTCAACAAAATCACCGGCAGCATTCCGGGAATGAAAATAAAGGGTCCCGGGATTCCAGACATTTTCATAATAACGGGAATGACGTGCAAATAACCTGGCATCGTCCTCGTAACCCAATGCTGCTGCCAGTCTTGAGATTGCATAGTCAGCATAGGAATATTCAATTGTTCTGCTGACAGATTGCGCCATCCTGTCATCCGGGCAATATTTATATTCAAGGCATTCGGACATACCGGGCCGGGGCCTGAATCCGGTTTCGGGAATGTCAATGCCCAGTGCAGCCTTTCGCATTGCCTGGTAGGCTGTTTCAATATCAAAATCACGGATGCCCTTAAGATATGCCTCTGCAATTACGATATCGGCCGATGCCCCCAGCATTGAGCCGGTATAACCATATCCGGAAGGCCATCGGGGCAGCACTCCGCCCTGCCTGCACATCTTTACGAGTGAAACCATCATGTCACGTTGTTCTGCCGGCACGATCAATGTAAACAGCGGATGTGTGGTGCGGAAGGTATCCCATAACGACATATCTGTATAATACCTGAAATCCGTAACATTATGCACCTCTTTATCAAACCCTTTGTATTCACCGTTAACATCATTAAAAATAGTGGGCATCTGAAGGGAACGGTAGAGGGCCGAATAGAATATTCTTCTTTGCTCCTCAGTCCCGCCCTGTACTTTTATCAGTTGCAGTTTGTCTTCCCATGCCTGTTTGGCCCTGCCGACAATTTCCTCAAAACTCAACCCGCCTGTTTCAGCCTCGAGATTGGCCATGGCATTTTCGGCACTCACATAGGAAATGGCAAGCCTGAGTTCAACCACCAGGGAACCATCGGGGTTATCAAAATTTACAACCACCCCTGTCCGGTCCCCCTTAATAGAGGTAATGGTTTTCAGTTGATCGTCGCCCGACCAAACGCCATAAGATGAGAACGGGTGACTGAAGCGGGCTGCAAAAAAGACTTTTGCGCCACCGTAGCGGGAGGAAAAGGAACCGAAATTGCGGACTGATCCGATGATCTCCTGTCGTCCGGGAAAAATCTCAACCTCACCTTCAGTCGTTCTACCATTCCCCAGAGTGCTGGAAATGTCGATCAGGATTTCGGCCACATGATTTTTGCTGAAGGTGTAACGGTGTACGCCGGCTCTTTCACTTGCAGTCAGCTCTGCAAGAATTCCCTTCCGGGGAAATTTAACTGCATAATATCCCGGAAAAGCGGCCTCATTTTTATGTGAAAACTTCATAAAACGGCCATTCCTGTAATTATCCGTGGTTTTTCCCCCGGTGCCCGGAACGACCCTGAATTGTCCTCCATCCCACGCACCGGTACCAATGAGGCGGGTATGGCTGAAACCCATCATTTTCCTGTCGCCATAATAATATCCGGCTGAATTGACATTTTGTCCCCCGGGGATCAATCCTATTGTCCTCCTGCCGGGAAATCCTCCCAGAAAGAACCGGGTATCCGGACTCAGCCTGACCATCCCGAAGGGCATTGTGACGCCGGGCATGGTTGCGCCGCTTACATAAGGGGGGAATCCCCCTGTTCCTGTGAAAGGATCGACAAATTTTCCCGCATCGCCGGGCTGAAAAGGCACAGCCAGTCCGGGCTTTACCGAAACAGTTGTCCTGTACCTGATTACTGTGCCGGTAATAGCCAGGGCAAGGATCAAAAGGAGTGAACCGGTCAGGTAAACGAAGTATTTCAAAATCATCGGTTGATTTAATTGAACTATTTTTGATTATCAGCCTTGTTAACAAGAACTCTTCCCGCCGGAAGGCAATATAATGAATTATCTTTTACAAGAGGCATTGTCATGCCAGGGAAATATTATGCGGGTAGCAGAAGGGCAGCAGAAATTAAGCCTGGGTATATTAAACTGTTTTCCTTTTGGATTGTCTTATAAGCTGAACTTTAATCTTATTGTAAAAAACCCGGAAAATGTATCTTTTAAATAGAACAGTAGCAATATTTTTTTTCATACTTTATTTCCCGACCCTTTACGGACAGGCAGGAAGCGTAGGCGGAACCATATCGGACCGGTCAACGGACGAAAGGATCCCGTTCGCCACTATTGCAGTTTATTCAGATGATAACCCCTCGCCCCTGACCGGCGACATATCGGACGGCGAGGGAAATTTCAGTATAGGGCCCCTGCCGTATGGCACTTACAGACTGGTTATTTCATTTATCGGATACGACCCGAAGGAAATACCCGAAGTTGTTATCGATTCCCGGTCGCCCGGAATAAACCTGGGCACGGTGCATCTTAACCCTGCTTTCACGGAACTGGATGAGGTGGAGGTATCGGCCCTGGCGCGCACATCTTCTTCCAGGATCGACCGGACAACATACAGGGCATCGGATTTTGCAACGGCAAGGGGCGGTACGGCATCGGATGTATTGAGCAGGCTTCCCTCTGTTTCGGTGAGCCCTGACGGGGAAGTTTCGGTCAGGGGCGCATCCGATTTTATCGTGTATCTCAATGGCAGGCCGACAAATATGGAACCATCAATGATCCTGGCACAGGTGGCCGCAAATTCCATCGAAAGCATAGAGATCATCACCGTTCCCGGGGCAAGGTACGGGGCACATGGCGCAGGGGGTATTATAAATATCAACACCAGGAGGGCCGGCCTTGAAGGATTGTCGGTATCGGCAGGCTTACAGGGAGGTGCTGCTCCATGGGGCGAGGTAACCCATCAGTACAGCGGATATGAAATGAATAATGACATGTATGGAGGGAACCTGGACCTGTTGTATAACGGGAGACTGGTTTCGGTATACAGCAACCTCTATTACAATGAGAGAAATACTAACGGGATCCGTAACGGAAACGCACGCATACTGCAGGATAACGGGGAATATTACACTCTTGAAGGGAAAGGGGGAAGGCCCGAGCTGCACCGGAATATATCTGCCAATGCAGGTATCGTAGTTAATCTGTCAGACAGGTCGACTCTTGATGGATCATATTTTTTCGCCGACAGGTCGGAGTACAGATCGGCCCTATACCTTTACAGGGGCACCGGGCTTACAGGCTCGCACGATTTTGCCAGTGGGGATTACTGGACA
>SLGC01000143.1 GCA_007123885.1 Bacteroidales bacterium
AAGAATCTGATTTAAATATTTACTCATGAACATAGCACAGGCCGTTGACCGGTTAATCTCACAATCTCCTTTCCTGGAAGAAGCAATAACGGACGATCTGATCAATATATCATCACTGGCTCGCAGGCTTAGACCCGATGTAGAAAAAATATTGAAAAAGCCGGTTCAGGAGGGGGCAATTATTATGGCCATAAACCGCCGGGCTCCTGACTATTATTTTAAGGTAAGCAAGGGAATAAAAAGTTTTATGAGCAAGCTGGGCGATATCATTGTCCGTTCCGATCTGAGTGACCACAATTTCGAAAACTCTCCTACCCTGATCACCTGCCAGCGAAACCTGATTGATGAGATCGGGCAGGAGAAAAATATCTTCTGTACATTTTCCCAGGGGGTATATGAAACTACAATAGTGGCAAGCAAATCACTGGATGATACGATTGACAGGATCTTTGCAGGAGAAAAAAGGCTTTCCCGGAAACCGGGACTCGGATCGGTAACTATAAGGCTTCCTGAAGATAATACTGAAATATCGGGCATATATTATTACATTCTGAAAAATCTTGCCTGGAACGGGATTAATGTTTGTGAAATTATATCCACCACAAATGAGATCACCATAGTTGTAACCGAAAGGGAGGTACAAAAGGCCTTCCCAATTTTACTCAGCCTTAAAAAACCTAATATATGATCGTATCTTTGCAAAAATTTATAAAGCTGGTACAACTCATCAGCCCGGGAATTACAAGCAACTTCTGATTTAAAAATATACCGATGAACAGGTCTCACCCGATATATAATCTCCTGAAGGAAAAAGTACTGGTGCTGGATGGTGCTATGGGAACAATGATCCAGAAATGCAGGCTGGATGAAAAAGATTACAGATCCGGCATTTTATCATCTCATCCGGTTCCCCTGAAGGGAAATTATGACAGCCTCAGCATTTCGAAACCAGAAATTATCAGCGACATCCACAGGCTGTTCCTGGAAGCCGGTGCAGATATTATTGAAACTAATACTTTCAATTCCAATGCAATATCCCTTGCCGATTATAAAATGTCCCACCTTGTGCGCGAGATAAACACTGCTGCTGTAACACTGGCAAAGGAATGTGCAGACAGGTTCACCAACATGGACGGGTCCAAACCACGCTTTGTTGCAGGTGTTATGGGACCTACGAACAAGACAGCCAGCATGTCGCCCGATGTTAATGACCCTGGCTTCAGGGCAGTGAGTTTTGATGATCTTGCAGATGTATATTATGAGCAGGCAGAGGCACTTTTTGATGGGGGAGCCGATCTGCTGCTGCTGGAAACGGTTTTCGATACTTTGAATGCAAAAGCCGCTCTTTTTGCCATAAACCGGCTCTTTAAAAAAAAGCAAAGCACCATCCCGGTAATGTTGTCATTTACAATTACCGATGCAAGCGGCAGAACATTTTCGGGTCAGACCCTTGAAGCCTTTGTTTATTCCGTATCGCACTTTCCTCTTTTAAGCATCGGGCTTAATTGTGCCCTGGGGGCAAAAGAACTCAGTACACATATTGAAGAATTAAGCAGTATCACAGGATTCTATACCAGCATACATCCGAATGCAGGACTGCCAAACCAGCTGGGTGAATATGATGAGAAACCTGAAGAAATGGCAAGGTATATTGAAGAGTTCCTTCAAAAAAGACTTGTCAACATTGTGGGAGGCTGTTGCGGAACAACTCCCGGCCATATTTCCATCTTCTCTTCACTGGCCGAAAAGGCAGAGACGAGAACACTTCCCGTAATCGAGCCGGGATTGAAGCTGAGCGGACTTGAAGCGCTTCCGGTGTTTGAGGGAAGCAATTTCATAAATGTCGGTGAACGGACAAATGTTGCAGGATCCAGGAAATTCGCACGGCTGATAAGGGAAGAAAAATTTGATGAGGCGCTCGAAATTGCAAGGCAGCAAGTTGAAAACGGGGCGCAGGTAATTGATGTTAATATGGATGATGCCATGCTTGATGCCGAAAAGTCGATGGTAAAGTTTCTCAATCTGGTGGCGGCCGAACCGGACATATCGAAAGTCCCCGTCATGATCGATTCGTCAAAATGGTCGGTTCTTGAGAGCGGTTTAAAATGCCTGCAGGGAAAAGGTGTTGTCAATTCAATCAGCCTTAAGGAAGGTAAAGAAATGTTCCTGGATCAGGCTGCATTCATTAAAAATATTGGTGCGGCTGTAATTGTCATGGCTTTCGATGAAAAAGGACAGGCCGACACACTCGAAAGACGGATTAAAATAATATACAGGGCATATGACCTTCTTGTTAACAGGGCAGGATTCATGCCTCAGGACATTGTTTTCGACCCCAACATCCTGACAATCTGTACGGGAATGGAAGAGCATGACAATTACGCGGTTGATTTTATTGAATCGGTAAAATGGATCAGAAAAAACCTTCCAGGCACAAGCGTCAGCGGCGGAGTTTCAAACCTTTCATTTTCCTTTCGGGGAAACAACCACGTAAGGGAGGCAATGAATGCAGCCTTTCTTTACCATGCCATAAAAGCCGGACTTGATATGGGTATTGTAAATCCTGAAACAGTAATGGTTTACGATGAAATACCCGAACCACTCCTGTCCCTGGTTGAAGATGCCATTTTCAACAGAAGAAAAGATGCAACACAGAGGCTTGTCAGGTATGCTGAAGAAACCGGTAACAGGGATGAGGTTAATGAAAAGAAAAGCGCCCTGTGGAGAGAAAAACCGGCAACCGAAAGGATAACCCATGCCCTGGTTAACGGGCTTGACCAGTTTATCGTACAAGACGTTGAAGAAGCGCGCCACCAGTTTAACCGTGCGCTTGATCTTATTGAAGGGCCGCTTATGGAAGGGATGAATGAGGTGGGCGATCTTTTTGGTGAAGGCAGGATGTTTCTGCCCCAGGTGGTAAAGAGCGCCAGGGTAATGAAAAAGGCTGTTGCCTGGCTGCAGCCCTTTATCGAGAGCGAAAAAACAGGCGACGATCACAAAACCAATGCCGGCAGGATCCTGATGGCAACTGTCAAGGGAGATGTTCATGATATAGGTAAAAATATAGTTTCAGTTGTGCTGGGGTGTAATAATTACGAGGTGATCGATCTGGGTGTTATGGTCCCTTCGGAAAAAATAATTGAAACTGCTATAAAAGAAAAAGCAGATATTGTGGGATTAAGCGGGCTCATTACCCCTTCACTGGAAGAGATGGTCAATGTTGCCAGGAGCATGCAGAAGCATGATCTTGACATACCACTTCTGATTGGGGGAGCCACAACGAGTGAGATGCATACCGCGGTAAAAATATCGCCTGCATACCGGGAACCTGTAATACATGTAAGAGATGCATCCAGATGCACAGGCGTACTTTCGCAATTGCTTTCTGCTGAACAAAAATCCCTGTATATTAAAAAAATGAAAGAGCGGTATGAGGGCCTCAGGGAAAGACAACTGAATATCAGAAAGACGAAACAGTACATAAGCCTGGATGAAGCAAGAAAAAACAAATTCAGCAATAACATTACCCAGGATCAGATAAAGGTCCCCGTTAAGGGGGAAGCATTACTGGAAAACCTGCCGGTCGATATACTGGTACCATATATAGACTGGACCTTCTTTTTCCATGCATGGGAGATCAGGGGAAAATACCCTGCCATATTTGATGATCCGGTAAAAGGAAGGGAGGCCGTAAAACTGCATAATGATGCCCATGTGATGCTGGAAAAAATAGGATCCGAAAATATGCTGGAAATCACCGGCATGGCCGGTTTTTACCCCGCTGCCTCCCAGGGTGATGATATTGTAATATACAATAATAACTCACGGGAAAAAGAAATCACCCGTTTTCATTTCCTCAGGAACCAGGAGAAGAAGGATAATGGCATTCCAAACCTTTGTCTTGCCGATTTTATAGCTCCTGCTGACAACCGGGTAACCGATTTCCTGGGATTGTTTGCCGTAACTGCAGGCAAAGGGATCAAAAAGTGGACCGACCGGTTTGAGGCAGAGAAGGATGATTACAGCAGCATAATGCTGAAGATCCTTGCAGACAGGCTTGCAGAAGCATTTGCCGAATACCTGCATGAAAAGGTGAGGAAAGAATACTGGGGTTATGCACCTGATGAAAATCTTAACCCCGCTGAACTTTTGAAGGAAGCATATTCGGGTATAAGACCTGCACCAGGATACCCTGCATGTCCTGAACATTCTGAAAAAACAACACTTTTCAACCTGCTGGGGGTCCCTGCCAAAACCGGCATCACATTAACAGAAAGCTTTATGATGATCCCTGCAGCCTCTGTTTGCGGTTATTATTTTGCGCATCCTGAAAGCAGGTACTTTAATATCGGAAGGGTTCTTGAAGATCAGGTAGCAGACTATGCACAAAGAAAAAAGGTCAGCCCGGACCAGGCAAAGAAACTTCTGGCAAGTCTGGCGGAATAATATCTTCACCAACAGAATTCGCTAGACTGCCTTCATATATAATTAAGCCATCTATCCGGCAGCAATAATTATTTTAAGATTAATTCAGGATAGCTTATATTGGTTCCTCCAGAAATCTGAAATCTTAATCAATAAACCTATGAACAAATTTCTGTCCCGTCGGGGATTCATTAGAAAAGGAATTGCCGGCGGCATTGGCCTTGCGGCAATCAATAGCTTTACAGGTTGTACCGGATCCGGGGGGCCTGATATGAAGTTCGGTCTGGTAACCTACAATTGGGGAAGGGACTGGGACTTGCCAACCCTGATCAGGAATTGTGAAATAACCGGATACCAGGCAGTGGAGCTGAGAACTGAAAATGCACATGCCGTTGAGACCAATCTGAGCAAAAGTCAGCGTGAAGAAGTTAAAAAAATGTTTGAAGACAGCCCGGTAACCTGTGTCGGCTATGGCTCAAACTGGATGTATCATTTTCCAGACCATGAGCGTTTGCGTCATCATATTGAACAGACAAAGGAATATATCATACTTTGTAAAGATATAGGGGCTACCGGTATTAAAGTCAAGCCCGATACCCTTCCGCCGGATGTGCCGGCTGAAAAAACAATTTCACAGATTGCAGCCTCCCTGAACGAGGTTGGCAGCTTTGCTCGTGATCACGGCCAGTTGATAAGAGTCGAGGTACATGGGCGCGGCACAAGCGAGCTGCCTGTTATCAGGGCTATTTTCGAGCAGGTTACCCAGCCTAATGTCACGATCTGCTGGAACAGCAACCCTGCCGATCTGAATCCTCCCGGACTTGAATGGAATTTCAACCTGGTAAAACAGTGGATGGGAGATGTTGTCCATGTGCACAGGCTGGATACTGAAAATTATCCCTATCAGCAACTATTTGATCTTTTTGCCGGCATGAACTATAAAGGATGGATCCTTCTTGAAGAAGGTAGTGTGCCGGATGACAGGATAACCGAGATGAAAAATCAGTTATCTATCTTTAACCGGATGATTGCAAATACCAGGACAGTCTGAAAGAAGGATCGGCGGTTATTACAATGATAAGATTTCGGCAATATTCTTCAACTCAAGGTTGATTTTGTCGTGATGTTTAATTGTTTTGTCAAAGGGGGTGAAAACAATTTTCCGGTTGACCGAACCTACCATTGCTCCTTTTTTTCCGTCCAGCAGTCCCAGCACCGCCTGGTATCCCAGTCCGCTTGCCAGTATCCTGTCGTACGCCGAAGGTGAACCTCCCCTTTGCAGGTGACCCAGGATGGTAACACGTACCCCGTATTCAGGGAACTTCTCGCTGACAACCTTTTTTACTTCCATAGCGCCACCGAAATCATCACCTTCAGATACTATAACAATAGCAGAGGTCTCCTTGTCTGATATGCCCTGCTGAAGTCTATCCATGAGCTCCTTAATATGGGTTTTTGTTTCCGGCACCAGTATCTTTTTTGCACCGCTTGCTATTCCGCTCCGCAGTGCAATAAAACCGGCATCCCGCCCCATAACCTCTACTATAAAAAGCCTGTCGTGCGAATGTGCCGTATCGCGCAGCTTATCAATCGCCGACACCACGGTATTTACAGCGGTATCATAGCCGATGGTGTAATCGGTGCCGTAAAGGTCGTTATCTATTGTTCCGGGGAGTCCAAGTACAGGTACACCGAATTCCTCCATGAACACCTTGCCGCCTGCAAATGTGCCGTCGCCGCCGATCAGGATCAGTGCATCAATATTATGCCTTTTGACGTTATCAAATGCCTGCTTCCTGCCTTCATATGTCCTGAATTCAGGACAGCGCGCGCTCTTGAGGATTGTTCCGCCAAGTGCGATGATATTCTGTACACTGTGCTTGTCGAGAGGTTCTATCATGTCATTGACCATTCCATTGTATCCCCTGTATATACCATCAACTTTAAGATCATGATAAAGAGCCGTTTTCACTACTGCCCTGACAGCTGCATTCATACCCGGTGAATCACCCCCGGAAGTGAGGACCCCGATTTTTTTAAGTTCCGCCATTTTTAAATTTTTTTGGTTAAATTTCAATATCATAACCTCTAATTTACAAAAAAGCAGGCCAAGGAGCAACTCAGGCAGTCCTTTTCCATCTTTCCCGGGCAAACTTAAAATCCATTGAAATTAAGGAGTGAACCCCACAGGCTATCCGGCAACTGTACCCCGGTCAGCATCTTGCACAAACAGGTTATTGACCATTCATGGCACCGGACCAGATAGCAGAAACGGGAATAATTCCCGTTTCTGTTTTTGCCACCACATGCACCCTTGTTAAAACCTCGAGCTGCGTGGATTAATTCAAAAGTTAAACTGAAAACCGGTTAATCCTGGTTTCTTTTAAACGTCATAAACCATGATAATTGATAGAAAAAAGAACCCGGACTATTCAGTTGCGTCCTTTCTGTGTCTGAAAGAACAGGGACCATATAGTCATCTCCTGGCTGCCAGTTGGCCGGTGTTGCAATATTCCGGTTGTTATATGTTGCCTGAAGGGCAATCAGGGTACGCTTGATCTCATCAATATTCCTGCCTACTTCATTGGGATAGTAATTGATTGCCATTACCCTGTTATCAGGGTTAATAATAAATACCCCCCTGATGTTTTGACCGATACTAACATCCGGATGGATCATGCCATAAAGATTTGATGCCCGGTAACCGTCATCGCTGATAAGGGGAAAGTTAATTACTACTTTGCCCCTGTCCTTGTAATCTATCTCTTCGAGAGCTGTTTTCCAGATGAGATGCTGCGACAGAACGTCAGTGGAAAGGACTGCCAGTTTCGTACCAAGTTGCTCGAATTCTTCCTGGTAATATGCTAGCTCCAGCAATTCAGATGAACAGACAGGAGTAAAATCCTTGGGGTGTGAAAAAAGTATCTTCCAGCTATTCCCAAAGTCGCCCGGAAAACTGATCTTGCCGGTTGTGGATTCTGCGGTGAACGAGGGGGCCTGGCTCCCCAGCATAGGCATCCGGTTGACATTTTTGTCCTGTGACCAGCTATTGACGGCCAGTAATAATGATGCTACAAATACAAACATTCTTTTCATAATTATAAATTTTTAGGTGAGAAATGCAGGTACAAAGTTAGATGCCGGGTATAAAAACAGTTAGTAAGAATTTGTCAATTACTGGTAAAAATTGACCAATTCTTCACTCTTTTTTGATCTCTGAGGGAAGTGTTCCGAAAAAGGAACGGAAGGATTTTGAGAAATATCCCGGATCATCGTATCCTACCATAAATGCAACTTCTGAGATATTGCCTGCTCCATGTTGCAGTAACTCCTTTGCCCTGTTCATCCTGACAGACCGGATAAACTGATTTGCCGTCATATTAATGACAGCTTTTAGTTTCCGGTGAATTTGTGATTGGCTCATTCCGACTTCCCTGCCAAGGTCCACAACCGAAAACTCATTATTATCAATATTCTTCTCCACTGCCCGAAGAAGCTTTTCCATAAAGGATTTATCGCGTGAGGTTACAGCTATCTCATTCGGCTTTATAATGCTGGTTGCACCGAATCTTTCCCTCATGATCAGCCGGCTGGAGATAAGATTAGCTGTCCGCGTGCCCAACTCAATCATATTGAAGGGCTTAATAAGATAATCATCTGCTCCCATCTCCAATCCCAATATCCTGTCACTTTCATCTGCCCTGGCAGTAAGAAGAATAACGGGGATATGACACGTTTTTTCATTCGATTTAATCATCTCACAAAAATCATATCCATCCATCCCGGGCATCATGACATCACTAATTATCAGATCAGGGATCTTTTCTTTGGCAATTTTGTAGCCCTCTATTGCATTTGCTGCCTCTATTATATTATAAGTGTCACAAAGATTTCCTGCTATATAATTCCGGACTTCTGCATGATCTTCTACAATCAATACCAGGGATTTTCCGGGATCCCCAGGTGCCGCAGAAAAGTCTTCTGCCAGATATGCATAATTATATGCACTATAATAGCTATGTTTAACCGGGGGCATGATCTGAGCAGGCGGAAGGTGATCTTTACCAAAAGGAAACCTTAAAATAAAACTGGTTCCTTTTCCGGGACTGCTTATTACTTCAATTCCGGCTTTGTGAATATTAACAAGCTCTTTTACGAATGCCAGTCCCAGGCCGAAACCTTCCGATCCTGTTCCTTGATTCCTGTCAGCCTGGTAAAACCTGTCAAAAATATATTCCAGTTTGTCTTCAGATATGCCAATACCTGTATCTTCGATAATAACTTCCAGGTATCCCGGGTGATGATCATCACGGACCAGACATTTGATTGTAATACGGCCGTTTTCAGGAGTGAACTTTATTGCATTCGAGATCAGGTTGGCAAATATTTTCTCCAGTATGTCCTGATCGTAGTAAAAATTATTCCATATTTCATCATTATCAATTCCCGGACTGAACTCTATCGTCAGGCTGACTTTTTTCAACTCTGCCAGTGAAGCGAACGACATGGCAAATTCCCGAATGAATTTCGCGGCATTACCATTGCTGGCTTCCAGATTATAATTACCGCTTTCTATTTTTGACAGGTCCAGTATCTGGTTTACCAGCCTTAAAAGTCTGGATGCATTGGAAAGCATTATCTCATAGGTCTTTTTTTTGTGCTGGTCAGGTTCCCGGGGAATTAATTGTTCCAGCGGGCCTTTTATTAGAGTCAGAGGAGAACGGAATTCATGGGAAATATTTGCAAAAAACTGTGATTTTAAATGGGACAGCTCTTTAAGTTTCCCGGCTTCAATATCGGCAATTTTCAGGTGATTTTTCAGCCTGAGTTGTGAAATTTCATATTTCCGGATGGTGTATATTATACCCAGAATAATTGCTGACAGAATAAAATAGTCCAGATTGTTAAGCCACCAGGAATCCTGATAAGGGACTGCAACAGGAGATAATGCGAAGAATGGCAGTTGCCTGAAAGAATGATTATGCATCTTGCCATGGATTCATTTGTTGCAAAATTGCTTTTAAGAATTCTTATTCAAAAAAACAACAATAAATTAATTTTGTTCAGATCAAATAAAAATTAAAATAATTAATAAGGTGGTAAAGATATTGCTGCAAGCTGGGGACTAATATCTTTCATGCAAGGTCCCGCCAGAACATTTGCTGCAAGCTGGGGACAAATGTCTTCCATGCAAAGTCCAGCCAGGATATTGCCGCATTCATGATACAAGATCTATTTATCAGACCAGATTACTCTTTTTTAATCTTCCTGTAAGTCATAAACCACGATAACTGATATAACTCACAGTCAGGATTTACCAGAGACATTCTTTCCTCAGAAGTTATAACCGGCACCATCACATCATCGCCGGGCTGCCAGTTAACAGGAGTCGCAATTTTTTTGTCTTTATAGGTTTCCTGTAATGCCATCAGGGTTCTTTTAACCTCTTCAATATTTCTTCCTACCTCAATAGGGTAATAAAAAACAGCCCTTACCATGTTTTCGGGATCGATAATAAACATCCCCCTGATATTAGTGCTAATGCCAGCCTTAAGATGAACCATGCCATAGAGATTCGATATTCTGTATGAACTGTCATCTACAAGAGGAAAATTTATTTTTACAGGATCTCTTCCTTTAAACCGTATCTCTTCAAGTGAAGTTAACCATCTCATTTGATGAGACAATACATCGGTAGTTATAACAACCACTTTTGCGCCCAGCCTTAGAAAATTTTCATGCTCAAAAGCAAGTTCAAGGATCTCTGAAGAACATACAGGAGTAAAACATTTAGGTTGAGCAAGCACTATTTTCCATTCTGATCCAAAATCAGCAGGGAAAACAATAATACCCTGAGTAGATTCTGCTCTGAATGAAGGAGCCTCTTCCCCGATAAGGGGACCTGCAGGCATTTCAATATTCTTAATATCCTGGGTCCATGACTGGACAAGAGATAATAGGAATATTCCCGTAATTACCAGATTTTTTTTCATACTCCTTTTGTTGTAGTTAATTAAACCGAAAATAGCCAGATAACAGAGATATCGCACCAGGTAGAAAAACTTGATCCAAAAGAATGGAAAACAGGGATATCTATGGAAAAGAAGTAACGAAAAATATTAACCGGAATGAATTATTGCTGGAAATTTTTATATTCCTAAAACAATTGGCCAACTGATAAGTTCATTTAATAATCTGAATTTTTTTGGAAATTTCAGGCAAAATGATCCGGAAGAATTATCATCTTCAGGCAACACTCACCTTTCCGCCAGAGGGAATACCCTTTTTGAAGGGTTGCCAATTCCCGTAGGTGAGGCTGCGCCAAAGCCATTCGAAAGGGCCGTAATTAAAGTGCTCAAGCCAGTACCGGCTAAGAGGTATCTGCAGACCGAAAATAAGGATGCTGAGCAAAATACCTTCGACCACGTTGATCCGGCCGAAAAGCCCGAAGCCATAAGGGAGGAAAAGGGTTGTGCAGATAATTGAATGGAGCAGGTAATTGGTGAGGGCCATCCTTCCAACAGGAGCAAGATATTTTGCAGGGATATTGAATTTTCCGCGTTCAATAAGGAGCACGATGGCTGATACATAAAAGGCAAGAAAGGCAATTCCACCGGCAGCATGAAAAACAGTCGAAAGCAATCCCCAGATATCCGGCATCCCCATCGTTTCGGTCCGGAAAAATGTATAGACATATATGGCATTAAAGATCAATCCGGTACCAAGTCCCCACCGGAAGGCTTTCCTGAAAAAAGGAAGATTTTCCCGGTAGTTGCCGAAAATATTCCGGCGGGATGCCCATACGCCTACCAGGAACATGGCAAGCACCACAGGATAAAAAAACAGTACGCCTGGCAACATCAATTGAAATTCACTTATCCTCATGGCGGCAATCCGGGTAAAGGTCCCGCCCGAATATACCGAATAAGCCTGGCTGACAAATCCGGCAATATATTCCTCCCTTTCCTGCAATCCGGCAGCCATAGCTTCTGCGGCAGCGGGATCTGTCTGTGCAAACTGAAAGATGATCACCATCAGGGCCATTAATATTTTTGGCACCAGAACCAGTACCAGTGCCCATTTAAGCAGCGACCTTTCATTCCTGTTCCTGAAAAGGATAAGCAGAAATCCGAACAGTGCATAAAAGAACAATATGTCGCCGGGCCACAACAGGACAATATGGACTGCACCGAAAAGCAGCAGGACAAGCAATCTTCTTCTGTACAGGGGGATTATACTACCCCCTCCACTTCTTTTCCTCTTAATGAACAACCAGAACCCATAGCCGAACAACACAGAAAAAAGGACATAGAACTTTCCCTCGAAGAAATACTTTATCAATCCTTCAGAAATTCTGCCGGCTTCAGTTGTTGCAATATGTCCGGCAAGCATGGAAGTAATCGGCATAAAAAAATACTGCATGTTAACCATAAGTATGCCGAAAATGGCAAATCCTCTTAAAACATCAAGTAGCATGATCCTCTCAGAGGAAGCAACCGGTGCAATTTTGGGATCCATCCTGTATTCATTTATTTGTTGGCATCATTGTAAAATACCTGACGGGATATATGTGAAATATGATCGGGTGATAGTAAATATAATGATAAAATTTTAACTTTGATCAAATTGGATCATTAGCGGAATTTTTATGTTTTTTTCCAATAATTTCGATATTTTGCAGGCGAACAATTGAGAGTGTTTTCATGACAGGAAAACATATCATACCAATAATTTATATCTGCTTATGAAGAATTTTTTTGTACTGCTTGCTGTAATAATGATCTCATGTTCTTCAGGCGAAGAAAAAAAGCTGCCCTTTATCAGGGGGGTATACGGTAATCCCGGAGCCCTGCTGGATGCCGGGTACAGGTATGATTCACTGGGAATGAATTCGGTTTTCGTGAGAAGCGTTTCATTCAACAGGGAATTCTATGAAAATGCCAGGGAACAGGGAATGAAAATCTTTGTGGAATTCCCCACCCTTCTTGGCAGGGACTACCTCTCCAGCCATCCTGAGGCGTGGCCGGTAAATGAAAAAGGTGAGCAAGCCCCCCCGGCAAGCTGGTTTATGGGTATTTGTCCCACCGACCAGGATTTTTGGGATTACAGGGTCGGACAACTTGAAGATATCCTGAGGGATTTTGATGTAGACGGGATATTCCTTGATTATGTCCACTGGCATGCACAATTTGAAACTTCCGACCCGATACTGCCCGAAACCTGCTTCTGTGACGGGTGCACCGGTCTGTTCAGTAAGGACAAGGAACTTGATGTACAAGGTGGCGATATACCTGAAAAAGCAACATGGATCATGGAAAATGCTGACCGGGAATGGAGGGACTGGAGAAACAGCATCCTTAACGGATGGGTATCCGGCATGGGAGAAATTGTAAAAGATATGAGACCGGAGGCACTGCTGGGTATATTCTATTGTTCGTGGTATCCCGAAGAGCATGATTCGGCCCTGTACCGTACCCTTGGTATAGATGTGGCTGCCTTTGCCCGGCTGGCAGATGTTCTCTCTCCCATGCTTTTTCACAAAATGAAGGAAAAAGAACCCTCCTGGGCAGGTGAGTATATCCGGTGGCTGGATGAGCATACCGGTGCCGGAACAAAAGGCAAACCTCTGATATGGCCGATCGTCCAGTCCCATAACAATCCACAGGTTGTTTCCCCGGAAGAATTCAGGGAGGTTATGCTGGAGGGATCGGTATATCCCGGTTCAGGTATTATGATGTTCTCCGACAGATCTCTTCTGGAAGACCCGGGGAAAATAGAGGTGATGAAGGATCTTTATCTGAATCATCCCGGATTCAGGTAATCGGCAGATAAACACTTTTTACTCTGACCCTGCGCCGGGCTTTTGCAGTGTACGGCATATTCCCCGAAAGGGAAAGTAATATCGAAAAAAAGCAGCCTCTCCCTCAAAAGGGGAAGTAACATCCTATTAAAGGAGTCTCTCCCCAATAGGCAGGAAAGGAAAGTGATCCGTCAGATACTTTTTACACTGCCCCTGAGTTTTTTGTACTGCTGCCAGTTGAATTTATCAAGAAAAGCTAAAGCCTTCTCCGCCCCCTGTTGAAAAAGAGAAACCTGCTTTTCAGGTTCCATTGAAAAATCAAGCCAGTTAAATTTTTCATCTGCGTCAATATAGCAGATAAGTGAATTATAATCAGGGTTCTTAAGAAGGAAATCGTAATCGTGCAGTTGTCTCATTGTGGCAATCATTGCTGCGGTCATGCTCCCCGGATTACGGATTACACTATAACTGCTTCTCCAGGCGCTTAATTTTACCCCGAAAGTCGGCTTTTTGGGCACTCCATCCTTTATATGAAAAGCATTGATCGGGAAATTAGATAAAAGTCCGCCATCGATAAAGTGCACCTTTCCGGGTATATCACCACGGTATCCTGCATGTTTTCGCCATTTTTCAGCGATTTCAGCATCCCGGTCACTTTCCTCTTTTCCTGATCCGGGTACCTCCCCTACCGAAAATGGATAGAAAAAATATGGGATCGACATCGATGCCCTGACCAGCTTCGCCGGATTTACCGATAGTGGATCATCCCAATAAAGTTCTGCCATTGCGGGAAAAACTATTTTACTTTTTGTCGTTAATTCAGAAGTTATTATCTGTAATCCGGGTATCCGGCTGATTGCAGCGAATTTTTCACTTCTGTCCAGAAGATCCGGAACCTTCTCCCTCAACTGTATCAGATCGGCAAGAGTCCGTATCCCTGCTTCTTCAAGGATACCGGATAACCACATTTCAAATTCATCGCCGGGATTCAGTCCCAGGAACCTCCGCAGGGTCCTCCATATCCTGAAGGCATTTAAAAATACATGCAACTTGAAATA
>SLGC01000219.1 GCA_007123885.1 Bacteroidales bacterium
CATTTGGCCTTCTTGTTCCATCTCCTTCTCCTGTCCTGAAATTACCGGCTGACCAAACAGGCAAATAATATGGGGCATCAAAAGCAATCTGGTCCAATACCCTGCTCCTTTCTTCACTGTAAAACCCAAATCTGTAATCCTCGTATGCAGTTGGATCACCAGCCCACTCCCACCTGCCATCTACCCTTCTCCAGCCAAGTCTCAATCCAAAGGAACAATTGGAAACCAGCAACCCCTCAGCAGCAGCTTCGGCCATTTCAGCAAGCCAGTCGGTTCTGTTGGTACGGGTGTGAACATCAGCCATGTAAGCCATTCCTTTCGCATCCGGATTGATCCCGGCAGCAGCCATAATGCATGCAACGTGAGTGGCATGCTCACTAGTGCCCCGGCGTATATCCGGAGGTTGCATAAGATTAATTCTACCTGCAGTTTCAGGATGATTGGGATCTGCTTCCCCGCTTTCCCACATAGCTGCAAAAAAACCTTCACCGGTTAGCTGGATGCTCATCTTCTCAAGCTCAACTCCTACTTCTCCACCCGGATGCACCCTGTCAGTTCTAACGGTTAAAGCAGCCCCGGCATTATCATCTGCTTCATATACAGGGAATCCTTTTTGATCGATATACTGAAGATACCATGTTGATCCGTCTTCCAGCTCTTTTATAACCGGAATGCCTTTTGCCATTGCGTAAACATGTGCCCTTATTCTTTCATTTCTTTGCATTAACCTAAGCTCAGAAGAAAGGGATTGCAAACGGTCTCTTTGCCTGATATCATATTCTGCCCTCTTCTGTGCATTGAGAGAATTATTTGAAAGAAAAGTAACGCAAATTATTGATAAAAAAAGAAAGGGAAAAAAACGGAGAATAATGTTATGCATTTTTATAAAGATTAAATTTATAAGATACTGATTTTTTTTGTCAACTATATAACAGTGTTAATTAAGCGCTTAAAACTATGCCTCCTTCTAAATTTAACTCTCCCCTGTCCCGGACATTTCTGAGAACTTAGGGGAGAGTCAAGTGTAAAAATACTATTTATAATCCATTCAGTGTTTTACTATGCGTTCAACTTGACGTTCGTCACCAAACTTTATCCGGACCAGGTAAATACCAGTAGAATATTCCGAGGCAGGTATAGTAACCAATTGCTCCTGGGATGTCTTTGTATATTCACGGGTAAATACAGTCCTGCCAGAAACTGTCACAATCTCAACAGAGAAACTGCCCATCTCATCGCCCGTTAAACTAACATAAATATTGTCGCTGAAAGGATTGGGGAAAACATTTATCCCTTCCGGAAGTACGCTCTCCTCCTTTTCCAGCATCTCTTCATATTCCCCGTCCTCAAAGATCACACGAACATAATAAACCCCGGGAGAATATTCCTGAGCAGGTATGGTAACCAGGTACTCCTCAGATGACTTGGTGTATTCCTGTGAAAAAACAGTCTCCCCTGTTTCAGTTTCGATCTCAATAGTAAAATCCCCCATAAAAGGACCCGATACTTCAACAAAAATAGATTCACTGAAAGGATTGGGATAAATATCAACCTGGTTCAAATCTGCAACACCTACAACAAGATCATCCGAAAGCCTGTTGCATTGATCATCCATTATCATAACATTGAAAACTCCCGTCAATCCATCATTGTTCTCAAAAAACCTGGATGTGGCACCGGCAATAGGCTCGCCCTCGTAAAACCACTGGTAATTTGGGGCAGTCCTGGTGGACATATACCTTATTTGCCCGATCACGTGAACCTGCGTTTCTTCAAGTGTGTTTTCTATAACATCAATATCCCTCTGGCGGCTCTGAGACTCCAGGGAACTCTCAACCTCCAGCAATACAGTGTACAAACCAGCAGCATCGTATGTGAAATGAGGATTCCGGTCATCCGACTGACTGTTGCCAGGATCACCAAAATGCCATAACCAGCTATCTGGATTGCCACTGCTGCGGTCAATGAAAAATGTGCGAGACCCTGCACAAGGATAATCCACATCAAATTCAGCAAAGAGAACATTGTCACAATCATCCTCACGCCACCCATCAGTGATGCCCTCCATAATACTATTGCCTTCAGCTACAAGAACCGCCTCACCCATGGCTTCAACATTGTAAACATGAATGTAGTCAAAACAATATTTCTTGTATTGATTGACCGAAAATAATGCAGATTCCTCAGCCGACAGGGAATGAATTAAAACCATCGAGGCCATATCACTCTCAATTGAAATGCCGGCATTAACATCCTGTTGTGACCCGCCTTCAATATATAAACCGGAACCAGGTTTCAAATCGAGATAATTAATGCTATTGCTTCCCAAAAGTGATAAGCTGGCAAAGCTTGTTAAATGCTCAAATGAATTGTTGCCCTGAACTGCCAAACTACCATTAACCAGAAGAAGTTCATTAAAAACAAGGCCATCAGATATAACCACACCCCCTTCTCCTTCACCAGGGGAAAATTCAAGAACCGAACCCGTAAAATCAATATCAGCTATCCCTCTTTCGATAATAAAGGAGTGTAAGCCGGCAACCAGGGATGACCTGAAATCAATGCCAACAATATCAGCGTCATCAAGGGCTTCAACAACAACATCCCTTACTTCCAGCATTATATCAGAAGCATCCAGGCTTCCCGATTCCATGACCAGAGCAGAAATGCGAGCATCAGATGCCATCTCCCACGAACCGTTATCGTTACTGAACCTGAAAACAGCCGTAGCCTCATGAAGATCACCCATGCTGATCAGGCCCTCTTCACCTTTAAATATCACAACCCCAGGCCCTGAAAAAAGAAGACTGTCAGATTGTATGTATAAAGAATTGTAAACCGAAAGGTGATTATCACCGGCAAAATCTATATCGTGCATATTTTCATTGTCCCACAACAAATTGTAACACTCAGCATCTGAGCTTAAACTGACCGTATGGCCCCTCTCTTCAAAAGAATTCTCATCAAATATGACAGTTGTCTGAAAATCAGGAATGAAACCGGCAGGATCGCCGCCCGAAACAGACGACCAGTTTGAGGGGTCGTCCCAGCCGCCGCTGCCGCCAACCCAGAAAAGGTGCTGCTCACTTACAGGAAGGCCGGCAGTGTTCAAAATAAGTGAAAAATCCTGGTGGCCGTTTTCAAGTGAGCCTTTATGGGTTATCTCAACCCTGTACTTGCCTGCAGGAGGATTCTCAATCAGGATCTTTTCAACATTATCCCTGTAGTTGTCTCCCCTTTCAGCAATCAACGGGGGATTATACGGGTCAAGTGGCAAAATATCGGGTTCAAGCCTCCATGGATAATAAACATTCCCGAGCTCGTCGTAAATGCGCATGTCAAGGTCATTTATCAGCATCAGGTCGGGAGGGTTGGGGTATGCAGGAGAAACAGGAACACCCGGAGGGTCAGTCCACGATATGGTTGCGGTAATATCATCTGTTCCACGTGCAAAAAATTCAAATTCATAAACATCATTTTCGTTAATTGTAAGCTCTTTAACAAAATTGCTCACCCCATCGTTGCCCATAAGGACTTCAGCAGCCCGTGCAGTATTCAAAAGCCCCCATCCGTGGCGGAAATCAGGTCCTTTGTTCGGTCCGGCCTGATTAGTAGTATGAATGGCAAGGCCTTTCAAGGTAGCAGCTCTCATAGGACCGCCATACATCTCGTAATGAAGTTGTTGTAATAATAACAAGGAACCTGTAACAACAGGGGCAGACATTGATGTTCCGCTTTTTGTATCATACCCCCCTGGAATACAGGAAAATAGATTGGTACCTGGAGCAACCAGGTCGGGTTTTACCCGGCCATCATCACTTGGCCCAAAACTGCTGGAAGCTCTGAGCTCTATATCTTGAGGACCGGTATAACCTCCGGGTATCTTGTGAATATTGCCAACTGCAAGAACATTCTTGGCAATTTTCTCAGGCCCCATTGAATCAAACGGGCCATTTGGCCTTTTGGTCCCGTCTCCTTCTCCTGTTCTGAAATTACCGGCTGACCATACAGGCAAATAATATGGGGCATTAAA
>SLGC01000415.1 GCA_007123885.1 Bacteroidales bacterium
AGTTGGATTGAGATATTAATAATCCTGAATGTTTAAAATAAAAAATCAATAATTATGAAAATTAAAAATTCTTTTTCTAATGGCATGAAATTCAAAATTATCATGATGGTTATTATCATGGCTGTTTCATCCTCTTTTACTAACAATGAAAGTCAGAGATTTGTATCACTGTTCAATGGCCGGGATTTCGACGGGTGGATAGTGCCCGAAGGCGATGACGGAGGATGGACTATTGTTAACGGAGTAATTGACTGCAGTGCTAAGAGTCAGGCCCCTGGCGACAAGAACCTGTGGAGTGAAAAGGAATATGGCGATTTTGTTCTTCGCCTTGACTGGCGTATAACAGAGACACCCTTTATTAACCATAATGTAACTATTGTAAGGCCTGACGGAACTCATCAGCTTGATGAAAACGGAGAGATCATCAGGATATCGGTCCCCGACAGCGACTCCGGCGTATTTCTTCGCGGCAGCAGCAAGGCGCAAGTGAATATCTGGTGCTGGCCGGTTGGCTCCGGTGAGGTTTATGGCTATCGCATGGACAGGAATATGCCTCCGGATGTAAGGGCAGGTGTAACTCCCAGTATGTTTGCGGATAATCACATAGGTGAGTGGAATACTTTCGAGATCACCATGTTGGGTGACCGGCTTACCGTTGTTCTGAATGGTCATACTGTACTGGAAAATGCATGGTTGCCCGATGTTCCGGAAAGGGGACGGCTGGCATTACAGCATCATGGCAGCTTTGTAGACGGTGAATGGAGAGGGTCGCCATCGCTGGTTCAGTTCCGTAATATTTACATAAAGGAGTTGTAAAAAAATTTATTTTATAAAATGAGATATTCGGGCCGGATAAAAAGATTGTTCACGGTCTTTTTATCCTTTTTGGCATTTTATTTACCCGGTGAAACCGTTATGTGCAACTTCTCCGGCAAACAGGAATTTGTTGCCGGGTCGGGCGAGTCAATAAACAGCAACTATGTACTTCATATAAGGAAAATGGAAAGGAGCATAGTTCTTGACGGTGTTATTGATGAGGAAGACTGGCTCAATGCAGATGTTGCCACAGATTTTTATATGGTCACTCCATATGATACCGGCTACAGTGAAGCAGTATCTGAAATTCGCATGACCTATGATGATCAGGCTCTTTATCTGGCTCTTGTATTTTATGATGTACAACCCGGTCCCCGCTTGGTGGAGTCGCTAAGAAGGGATTTCAGCTTCGGGAACAATGATAATTTTTTGATGTTTATCGATCCCTTCAATGACCGGACAACCGGTTATTCATTTGGTGTCAACGCAGCCGGGGCATTATGGGACGGCACTATGAGCGAGGGTCATGCAGTTCATCTTATCTGGGATGCAAAATGGGAGGCGGTAACCAGGAGTTACGATGACAGATGGGTGGCAGAGATGCGTATCCCGTTTAAGTCAATAAGATATAAAGCCGGTTTGGACAGATGGAACATAAATTTTTCCAGGCTTGATCTGAAGATAAACGAAAAATCTTCCTGGGCTCCGGTACCGAGGCAATTTCCTACAGCATCACTCGCATACTGCGGTGTGCTGCAATGGGACGCCCCGCCTCCTGATCCCGGGGTGCAGGTATCATTGATACCATACATTTCCGGAACCGGATCCCGCGACCATGAAACAACCACAAGCGCCGGTTACCGTGGGAACATAGGTCTGGATGCCAAAATAGCCCCCTCATCATCACTCAACCTTGACCTTACATATAATCCTGATTTTTCCCAGGCTGAAGTTGATCAGCAAATTACCAACCTCGACAGGTTCGAACTTTTTTTTCCCGAAAAGCGTCAATTTTTTCTTGAGAATTCTGATCTTTTTGCCAATTTCGGTTCCGACCGGATAAGACCCTTTTTCTCCAGGCGCATAGGCCTGGATGCCCCGGTAGCCGGGGGAGCAAGACTCAGCGGTAAGCTTGGACAGGATTGGCGTATCGGGATAATGGATATGCACACCGAAAAAACGATTGAGAATCCATCCAGGAATTTTTTTGTGGCATCCCTGCAGAGGCGCGTGTTTACACGCTCAAATATTACCGGTATCTTTGTCAACCAGCAAAGCTTCGGGGACAGCGACGACTATCTTTTGAGCCACGCCTACAACCGCACGGGAGGTTTGCAGTTCAATCTTGCCACCCGTGACAATTTCTGGACCGGGCATCTTTTCGGACTTGTATCATTGACTGATGGAGTTGAACCGGATTCACGCTTCACCCAGGGGATGGAATTAAATTATAACCGCCAGAGACTAATGTTGGGTTTCAGGCAGTATTATGTTGGTGAAAATTATGTTGCCCTCGCCGGGTATGTTCCCAGAACTGATTTTTTCCAGGTCAATCCAAGAGTGACAGTGAGATTTTTTCCTGCAGGATCAAGGCTTGAGCAGCATGGTATAACCGGTCAGTTGAACAGTTACTTCAGACCCTCTGACGGGAACATTACCGAAAGCGAATCAAGAGTGGGCTACTATTTTACGTTTCACAATCTTAGCAGGATAGATTTTGCTGTTAATCATAACTTTGTAATGCTGCGTCAGGATTTCGACCCGACCAATAAGGGACAAAGTTATCTTGCTTCGGGAACAAAATATGAATGGAGCGGAGCAACATTTTCCTACAGATCGGACATCCGCAGGTTGTTCCGATACAGGCTGGCAGCGGGAGCAGGGGGGTATTTCAATGGCAACAGGATATTTTTTGAGGGAGATATAAATTACCGGTATCAGCCCTATGGCAGTGTATCGATGTTTTTCAGTTACAATGACCTGATCCTTCCCCAGCCATGGGACCGGAATTCTTTCTGGCTCATAGGACCCAAATTTGATATAACCTTTACCAATACCCTTTTCTTTACTACCTTTATACAATATAACGAGCAGTTTGACAACCTTAACATAAATGCAAGGTTCCAGTGGCGCTATAAGCCGGTTTCTGATATTTTCATTGTCTATACCGACAACTATTTTCCCGAAACCATGAGAGCGAGGAACCGGGCGCTGGTGTTCAAGATGACATACTGGTTTAACTGATTGTGGAGTCACAATATCATAATATTACAGCGGCTGAACTGAACCTGGGAATAATTGCAGGCATTTTCGAACGGAATCTTCAGCTGAGACTGTCAGAGGAGGCAATAAGGCTGATTTCCGGATGCAGGGAATATCTTGATACCAGGATGGCCGCTTCGGATGAGCCGCTTTACGGAATAAATACCGGTTTCGGGTCATTATATGACCGGCGTATTTCAAATGATGACCTTGAAACACTTCAAAGAAATCTTGTTGTTTCCCATGCATGCGGTATGGGTGAGGAGGTACCTGCCCGGATTATCCGGATGATGCTTCTATTCAAGATACATTCACTTGCACTCGGACATTCCGGAGTACAGCAGGAAACAGTTAAACGGCTGGTGGATTTTTTCAATAACGATATTTTGCCGGTGGTTTATCAGCAGGGATCACTTGGAGCCTCTGGCGATCTTGTCCCGCTGGCCCATCTCAGCCTGCCGCTCATGGGACTTGGGGAGGTAAGGTTCAAAGGGGAAAAAATGCCGGCTTCCCGGGTTCTTTCCGAAACCGGATGGAAACCAATCAGGCTTAGATCAAAGGAGGGCCTGGCACTTTTGAACGGCACCCAGTTTATGTCTGCGTATGGAGTCCATGCATGCCTGGGATCTGCAAGATTAATGAAAATTGCCGATGTGATAGCAGCCTTGTCTTTGGATGCATATGACGGGAGGGCGGAACCGTTTCACGAGCTTGTCCACAAGATAAGGCCTCACCCGGGACAGGTGGAAACAGCAGCAAGAGTATTGCGCATCCTGAAAGGAAGCGAGATAACAGGGCGTACGAAGACACATATCCAGGATCCATATTCATTCAGATGTGTGCCACAGGTTCACGGGGCATCAAAAGATGCACTGAACTACATAATATCAATATTTGAACGCGAAATAAATTCGGTCACAGACAATCCGACTATTTTTCCC
>SLGC01000161.1 GCA_007123885.1 Bacteroidales bacterium
TGATCCAGGCAGAAAAATCTTCGACCAGCGAGATGGGTTTACCGTCGTTGTAATGTGTAACTCTCAGATTTTCCGCCATCCAGGTTTGATTCCCGATAACAACGGTTTTATATTCATTCCCGTCAATATCCCTGACAACCCGGTTTTCCTGTGCATTTAAATTGATCGTTGCAAAGTATATGGTCAAAAAAACTATAAATATATTTTTCATTTACGTATAAACTTAATCTTAATTACCTTATTTTTTTTAGCACAGCCAGATTGCTGTAGTTGTGTATTGATTCAAGTTCAAGCAGTTGCCCGCCGCGAACCTGATCATTCCTTTCCCATTCCACATTTTCAATATCGATCCACCTGATTTCAAAAGTATCGTCGGATCCTCTCAGATCAAGTTTAACCTTTCCTTTACCGGTGAAGTAAACCAGATATGACTCTCCTTCCTGCGCCGCCAGGTATGCAAGGTTTTCCTTATAATCCTGCAGCAGATCCATCCGGGGTTCAATATCCCACATTTTAACAATCTCTTCGATCTTCCTGATAGTCCTGATACTGTTCAAAGTAGACCGGTCCATACCCAGTCCGTAAGGGGGCCGGTGAAAGCGGCTGGATGCAAAACCGCCGATAATATTGCGGAAAAAGGTCTCCCTGCCGGTTGTTGACGACATGCCTGCGTTCATCCAGTCATAGCTGTCACGTCCATATATCTTAACACAGTTTATTGGTCTCGGATTATCTTTTATATAATCAAATACTGTCCGGAAACTGCTCCAGTTAGAATAACCCACATGGTGCGCGCTCTGGGAAATATCAATATAATTGTACCTGTCAGGGTGGTCGAAGGTGCGCCTCTGCTCTTCGGATTCCATGTTAGAGCTGTTCCACATTTCTGTGATATAGACTTCCCTGTTCCCTGCATGCGATTTTATGAATTCAGCCCAGTAAGTTGCCCATTCTTCGGCAGCGCCTGATTCATTGCTGATGCAATACAGGACATTTCCATAATTAAGGGAAATGGACAGCAGCTTACTGACAAATGCGTTCTGATACTTTAAAAGGGTTTCGTTGTTATCAAGTTCGGGCACCGTAAAAAAGAACGGCTGGACATTTGCCCCGGGGTGTAATGGGTATAAACTATCCAGTCCGGATTCGGCGTATGTATAGTTGATGTTGTTTTTTGGATGATAAGGGTTATACAGCCATTCATCCCTGGAATGGTCACGCCTGTTCCATAATTCGATCTGGACGATAATATCCCTTTCCCTGGAAAGTTTCAGGGTATTTTCAAACCGTTCCCAGTATTCGTCATTCCACCGGTCAAGATCATATAAACCATCATCATTCATTGCGAATGCCTTCTGCTGGTATATTCCACGGTCGCTCATTACATTACGCACATAGTTGCCTCCATGGCTTACCAGGCTGTCAAGGTGGGATTCCAGATAATTACACTGAAAAAGGTTGTCGTAATCCGTGGCCCCGAGCAAAAGTACCGGCTCACCCTTGTACTGCCAGTAAAACGGATTGGCAGAATAGGGTTTTATATAAGACTTTGAACCTGAACAAGCGGTTAGGATAAGTGAAAGGCTTATCAGAAAGAAGAGATTTTTCATTTTATAATACATTAATCATAAGTAATTTAACATAAACAGGATCCTTAGAAATAATAAAACCTGTAATAAACTCCTGTCCAGCCCCGGGTAATAACATGACCTTTGTCGATTCCTGATAAAAGTCTGCAATAACCCGGCTACCTGATTGTAATAGTCCTGTTTGTCCTTACATTAGATAATTCAGTAACCTCCCCGGTAATGAATTCAACCCTTACATTAACTCTCCGGTGCCCGCGTGTTCCGAAATGAATAACAGGATCATCCTGGGCAAGATAACCGTAAGAGCTTTTTGCCTCCCTCATACCGATCAGGTTTCCATCGGTGTCGTAAAGATAAACTTTTGCTCCGAATGCCCCGGCCTGTCCGTTGGGGGCATAAAGATTAATTTTCAGCCACCGGTTGGGACCGTTATAGTCATTTCTGTACAACCTGTTTATATCTCTTTTAACAGCAAATGCAAAATCAAGATTGCCATTATCGTTAATATCTGCAAATGCAACACATCTGGGGTCATCAATATTAACCAGGGGTATTTCGGGCCCCTTCCTGAAAGTCCCGTCACCGTTGTTAAGATAGACATAAGGATGGCCGTCAAAAACAATGTCAAGGTACGTGTCCAGGTCAAGGTCGGCGAGTCCGGCCATATACCCGTCGACATTCTCAAAAGTATGGGTATGGATAAAAGATTTATCGCCGTTATTCATATACAGGTAAGCCTCGTGGGGTCTTCCTCCTCCGGTGTTATATACAAGTATCAGATCAAGCAGGCCGTTATTGTTAAGATCGCCGGTTGTAATTCCGCTGTAGGCCCTGTGCTTTATCCCGTATTCAGCGGGATCAACAATATACATCCCGTTATTGCCATCGTTTTTTAATATCAGCATATTGCCTCCCATATTGCAGCTTAGAATATCAATATTTCCGTCACCGTCAAAATCCGTTGCAATCACACCCTGGGCAGCAACGGCATTTTCAAATATATCAAGATCATATTTGATGAAATTGAAATCTCCCTGGTTTATATAGATCTCATTCCTCTCATGAGCATCTGCCGCTCCCCTCCAGCCGGTTATGAAAACGATATCAAGCAGACCGTTCCTGTTAAAATCGAAGGCAACAACACCACGGGTATTTTCAAAGGTATTTCTAATTGAAACAGGTGTCCTGTCGGTAAAATATTCGCCCCCCATGTTTTCATAGATCCTGTTGCTGGCAGGACCGCCATCAACCGTGAGTGTTGACCCGTTTATAAGGTCAAAATACCCGTTGTTATTAAGATCTGCGAATACTGCCCCATGGGAGCCTCCGTCAACATCATCAATCCCGAACTGCTTCGCAAGCTCGGGAAAATTATACCTGCCGTCGTTGGTATAAAATAATTCAGGGTATTCAATTCCCGGCGATTTCCAGTTCATAGTTATATAGACATCGGGAAAACCGTTCTTTGTAACATCACTCCACATAATCCCATGACCGCCCAGGCTGTCGGGATGGGAAGGGCCGCCAAAACCGGTTTCTTCGGTAATATCCGTTATTATAAAGTTGCCGGCCGGATTGTAACTCCTGCATCCGTTAATAATAAAGGAAATAGCTGCTAAAAAAATAATAACTGGAATTTTCATCTTAAAATATCTGATTTAACATTAATGATATTGTTAACAATCCCCCGGAATTTTAATCAATACTTCCTGTAACACGATCAAGTGTTCTGAGTGGAGTCTCTGGATAATTACAATCAACTTCCGGCCTTCCCTGTCCTTTTCCTGTTTCAGAGCCTCCGGATGAACAGGGATACTGGTTTCCAGACTACCGGATTCAATATGGACAGTCTAATTTTCCTGAACAATGATATCAACCTCAGCTGACCTGTACATTTCATTTCCGGCTTCATCCCTTACAAGTGCCTGGAAAATGTATATACCCGGTTCATCAGATTGCCATTGCACCCTTAATCTGATGTTATTGTTAACTTCGGCTATCTTTTCATTATTTGCAAGTAATTCGATCCTGGCCCCTCCGGGATCGTCATAATAAAGATGGGACAGATTAATACTGATATTTTGCCCTGTGCGAAATATCTCTCCATCGTGAGGATAATTAATAGTTATGGAGTTATGCTGCAGGGATTCCAGGTCAATCTGAAAGTCGGCAGTCGTCAGATCTCTGTACATCCGATATACTTCCGGATCGTCTGCAACACCATTGAATTCAAACGGAAAGTACTGGTTTCTCAGCATACCCATATATCCCCAGCTGCAGCCATTTTTTACCGCAATAGCCTGGGCAAAGGCACCTTCGGGGCCCAGCTTGTCATCTTCATTACAAACTATTGGTTTACCATATTTTTGCACATCTTTTATTCTGCTTTCGTAAAGATCAAGAGAGGTTGTATTGAAATGGATCAGCAGGAAATCTGATGCTTTTGCAAGGTCGTCATGAAACGTTCCATTCCCCATGCCACTCGTGCTTACAAGAAGATCGGGGTTCAATTGTTTAGCCATCCTGATCAGTTCCACCTGTCCCTCTTCACTCATTAGCCATTCTCCATCCACCCAGTTGCGGAAACCTCCGTGACGATATTCATTTGAAATTTCCAGGACAACATTTGTAAATCCTTTATCTGCTATCCAGTTAACGGAGTTCTCCACCGCCCTTTTAATGCTCTCTTTGCCTGTCAGGGCAGAATGGTGGGAATGTTGCCTCTGGTAGAAAAGTGACAATATTACTGCCGCATCATTTTCATCACAGGCCCTGATGACTCTTTCGACCCTCTGCAGGTAATCATCCCTTAATGATCCGTCAGAATTGAATGCTGTATTAATCGCACCTTCATAACCCGGCAATCCTCCCTGCAGGCAAATGGTAAATGCATTAACTCCGCTGGACACATATTCAGGAATTTTATCAATAAAAGCATTGGTGTTGGCATCCGGATCAAAACCGGGAATACGTTTTTCCAGCTCCCCTCCGCGATCCTCGAAAACAGTGTTGACCATCCGTACATTCATCAACAGACCTTCGGCAGGGGAACCCGGGTTTATGACCTGACCGTTGAAATAAAATTTATCGCCCTCAATAGAGACACTGGTCTTAAATCTGCCTTCCGGCCGGCAGCCGTTTAATTGAAAAACCAGCATTAAAGCAAATACAGCCAGACAGGCAGGATTTACTTTTCGAAACATGCTTCTTACATCTGTTATACTCATAATATCTTTATAAATAGTTACACTAATTGAGTTCAGGGGGAAACCTTTAGTTATACCCACATGCTGTTATATAATCATTGTTCATTTTTTTTTCAGATGTGACCTTCATCCGCATTATGGAAAAGATCTTTACAATTTACTTTTTAATTAACACTGCAAAACTGTTTCGTGCTGCCGGTGGCTTCAGATCCAGAAACCCGCCTCCGGTTACCGTTTCCGGGGAAGTCCACTGCACATCCTCAACTGATATCCATCGCAAATCAAATTCTCCCTGCTGACCCGTCAGGTTAAGCCTGATATTTCTCTTACCTGGCCGGCTCTACTGAAATAGCCCAATCAGACGAATATGGGGCATTAAAAACATGATCTCCGGCATTCATCCTTCCCAGATCGATCTCCTCGTATGCTTTCCGTGTATCCACGGCGATCACCCTTTTTACTCTTCCGTCAAAACCATATCTCATTTCATCTGTATCCTCCTTATAGAAAACATAGTATTTATCTCCCTCCCTGAGACAAAAGCCATCGGTTCTTGAATTGTCAATGACCATATCCCTCCTGAACCGTTTATTGTCGTTCCAGAACACAGAAAAACATTTGATCTCATCCTTGTTTTCATAAGTCCCCGGTGAATCCATATTTCCCCATATAGCGCCTATTCCTCCTGCCATTGTATGATGCCACAGGCCTCTCCTGGTCTCCTCTTCGTCATAATCCTTTTCAGGCCACCTGCTTGGCGGATTTCTCCTTATCCTGTACCTGTCGCCCGAAAAAGAAGGTTTTTCAGGCCGGGCATTGATCATTTTGACCAGCTCATCATACCAGGGTTTGTGATACTCATAATCGGAAAAATCAAGTCCCTCGTAGATCTGGTCCAGTTCATTCTTGCTTGCCCGTCCACCCAGCATGTTATTCCAGCCCGGTTTGGACCACATATAGTCATGCCATTTTCTCAGGTCCTCCTCTCCTACCCATTCCCACAGGTCAAATCCGTATCCCATGAACCATCCGTTAAGGGGGCCCAGTCTTTCGGCTATCATGTCCATAACCGCCTTCTCCTGTCTTCCCATGATACCGTCCTTAGTGCTTAGGGGTGTCCATCTGCGGTCATGATCACCCCAGACCCATAGATAGGTGGATCCACCGGCTTCGTACACCTTCCGGATGATCATTTCAAGCTTATCGAAAGTCCCGGGATCGGGTACTGAATCATTTTCTGTCACAAGGTTTTCGCCAATATGGAACCATTGCCCGAATACCGGCACATGGACACCGTTAAATCCGTGCCCCTGCATGAACTCATCAATGAATTTTTCAAGGTTTTCTTCGGTGATAAAACGCAGATCCGAATAATTTCCGGTTTGAAACGTAAAACCCATCTCCCCGAATTTCTCGAATTCTTCGGTATTTATATTACGGGTTAAGGCGTCAATCATAATATAATTCGGAACAAATGCTTCACCCGTCCCTGTCCAGATAAACTTATTCCCGTATACACCAACTTCTCCCCTTTCAGGAATTTCTGCATCTCCACACTTGCTTGCAACCAGGATTATAAGAATAATTATTACGCTTGCGGCAATTTTCATATTGATAATTATTTAGAATGAATCGTCCATGACGATATTTTGACCTTTGTCCGGACTCATATGCAGTAATCCGATCATTGATCAATATTTCTCAGATGTGACTTCCAACTTCCTCACAAAATAAAATGAACCGGTCATAATAAGATCCATACGATCAATGATTTAACAGCTTACTTCTGAAACTTCACCAGTACTGGACTATCTCCTGGTAATTACAGCTATGCTGCCGTTTTCATTTACAGCCGTTAACTCTGTAAAAGTGCCGCCTTCAATTTCATGGCTGGTTCCCCACCTGGCATTTTGGGTGTTGATCCACTGAACCGTGAATTCATTTGCATGTCCGGTCAGATCCAGTTCAACAGTTCCATTTTTTGGGAAATATATAACATATTCCTCTCCTGCCCTGGCGGCCAGGTAGGCAGTATTTCTTTCGGCATCCCTGAGCAGGTCCATCCTGGGCTCAATATCCCACATTTTTACAATATCCTCAACCTCGCGGATAGTTCTCATGCTGTTAATCGTAATATCGCTTAATCCGAGTCCGTGCGGCGGCCTGTGAAAACGGCTGCTGGCAAAACCGCCGGTAATATTCCTGAAGAAGGTCTCCACAGCATGTTCGGTTGTCATTCCGCGGTGCAGCCATGCATCATGGCCATCAGAACCATAGATCTTGGTGCTGTTCACTGGCCGGGGGTTTTCACTGACGTAATCAAAAATATACTGCGCCCTCTCCCAGTTCAGCCTTCCCGGGTTATGACTGTTCTGCGATATATCTATAAAGCCGTACCTTTCGGGATGATCAAGAGTCCGTCTGTGCACCGGCGAAGTGACATCCCAGTTGTCCCACATTTGTGTTATATAGATCTCCCTGCCATTGGAATTGTCCTTTATAAATTCTGCCCAGTACGTTGCCCATTCTTCGACACCGCTGGTTTCATTATCGATGCAATATAAGACATTCCCATATTCAAGCGAGATGGAAAGCATCTTTTTGACAAACGCCTCCTGGTATTGCAAAACTGTCACATTGTTATCCAGTTCAGGAACCGTGAAAAAGAAAGGCTGCTCATTTGCGCCGGGATGTGAAGGGTAAACACTGGCAAACCCGGATTCTTCGTAAGTATAATTTATATTGTTACCCGGGTTATAGGGATCTGTAAGCCATTGATCCCGTGAATGGTCAAAGCGATCCCATACTTCGATCTGGACAAAAATATCCCTCTCTGCAGTGAGTCTAAGCATATTCTCAAACCGCCGCCAGTATTCATCGTTCCAGCTGTTAAGATCATATCTGCCATCTGCGGTCATTGCAAATGCCCTCTGGTTTCCCCGGTCACGGTCACTCATTGTATTTCTGATGTAGTTCCCGCCGGCATTCGCCAGACTGTCAAGATGTGTTTCCAGGTGCCCGATCTGGAACAAATTATCGGTTATTGTAGCGCCAAGCAAAAGCACAGGCTGTCCGCCGTATTCCCAGTATGAGGGATTTTCGGAATATGGCCTGATAGTCTTCCCTGTATCCGTATCCGAACAACTATAAAATGCCAGACCAGCAATTAACAAAATCAAATAATTTCTCATCTCAGTGTTATTTATAAAATTCAATAGGGTAAATATAAGATGTTTTCAGCCAAAAAAATGGCTGTTTCTTACCGGGAATTTACCATGGAAATAGTAAACCTGCACCGGGATCTACTCCGGTGCAGGTTCCTTCCCAACCTAAAACCTAATCTAATTCGTACATTAAATCACTTTAATTGGCAGGTGTTGTAAAAGATATCTGCTCACTGTGATTAAAAAGGTTTTGTCCGTTAGCCCGTGCGCCGACACGGACAAAATAGGTCCTCCCGGGCTCCAGTCCCGTAACTTCCACACCTCCCTGTAGTTCATAGAGCCATCTTCCATGTAGTGGAATTCTTAAGGTTCCGATGACCTTTGATTATTTGTTTTTGATTCCCTGTTCTTGCTGTTGAAATAAAGCAAAACAAAAAGAATGATCAGGGAAATGCTCATCAGTACAGGGATCAGATACATTCTGTCCGGCTGGAGCAATCCAAGCAACAGGGCACCCGTTGCAGTTATCCCAGATAAAACAGCATAATAAGCCACTTTGTAAAACCACGCGTAGGGGAATAGATGGGCTCCATATATAATTGCATATACCATGACAAAATAATCGGGTATTTCAATAAGGGTAAAAATCAGGAAAGGAAAGTATAACAACTGTGCTATATTCAACCACAAGCCCAGGGGCTGCAAAGGATTGAACTTATCTTTCCATTTGGTCTTGAAAAATATGGAAAAGGAAAGTGCCAGGGGGAGCATCAGCCCGATTGCTATAAATGTCAGTATTGACTTGTTATATGCATCAATTTCCAGGGTCCATATGTATGAAATAACCAGCCAGATAATACTGGCTGCAAGAATGAAGTCGATCCCGTTTTTGGCCTTGACGGATAGTTCCCATCTCATGCCATCCATTGTTTCCTTGCTGACCATAGTAAATGAGTTAAAAATTTTAAAAGGATTTTCACTTACCGGTTACCTGATCGATTTTACCCGATCGTCCTGCTTTTAATACTATCATAATGTTGTAAAGTCTTTAACGCCCAACATTTCAGCCAGGTTCTTCAATATCGGGATCTGTCCGCTGATGATCTTGTATACAGCCTTATTAAATGTAAACCATCCGCCCCTGTCCACCTCGGGAAATTCCTGAAATTTTCCTGACCGTGGAGGCCATTCCATTTCAAAAAAATTGCTGGTAATTTTTGAAGCATCGAAATCGGCCTCCACTGCCCACGTATGGATAATTTTGCCATTTGGTTGTTTTACCGGTTCAAGCTTAATGAATTCACCTGAAATATTATAACCGGTCTCCTCCTGGAATTCCCTTTTGGCAGTGGCAAGAGGCTCTTCATCCTCTTCAAATTCGCCTTTGGCAACTGACCATGCATGCAGATCCTTATTCATCCAGTAAGGTCCGCCGGGATGCACGAGGAAAACTTCATATTCACTATTGTTTTTTCTGTATGGAAGTATTCCTGCACTTGGTTTTTTCATAAGACACAGTTAAATTTTCTAAAATGCAATGCGCGGAAGAGCTCAACCGGAGCTACTAAACTATACACCACAAAACTCAAGCAACACAAAATTGACCTGTTTGCAGAAGACATATTCATTTAAAGAAAATTGGGGAGGTAAGGTTTATTAATCAAGTGATTGAATATACAAATTTAAGGTTTTCCATCCAGTAATTCCGGATAAAAAGTCGTTAAGTCCGGCGATTTTTACTTTATGAACAGGTTCAGCAAAACCCCGGGAACCGGGAGAAAAAGATTTCCTGTGCATCTGATCATGTTCATGGGCAGTAATACCAGTAACATCCTGTATAAACACCCTGTTCCCGGCATTAATTATCGTAACGGGCTCTTCATATCTTTAATATCCTTTCAACAGCCAGCTTTGATCCGATAATAGACATAGGCAATCCGGCACCGGGCACTGTGGATGCACCCACATAAAAAAGATTACGGAATTCCTCATCAAAATTTGCCGGACGCAGTGCCCCTATCTGGCTCATATTATGTGACAGGCCCAGGCCGCTGCCACGGTAAAGGTTGAATTTTTCCTGCCAGTCAAGCGGAGTATATACCGTCCTTGAAACTATCCCCGGGAATATATCCCTTCCGGTACGCTCTCCAAGGTCCCTGATTATACTATCGGCAATATCGCCGGCATCCTGCCAGTCTGGCTTGTACATCAGGTTGGGCACGGGGCAGACGATAAACAGGCTTTCACAACCCGGGGGAGCGCAATCAGGATTGTTTGCCGACATTAAATTCACATAATAATAGGGCTTCTGCAGGATAGTCGGGTTTTTCATGACATTGCCGGAATACTCTTCGAAGTTGGTGCCCAGGAAGTAGTGATGATGATGTATTCCCGGTAATTTAAAATTCAGTCCCAGGTATATGGTCAGATAGCCCATTGTCCAGCTTTTCCTGTCAAGCCTTTCCGGCGAATATTTTCTTCTTTTCAATACACTGCCCCTGAACAGGGCTGCGTCGGCATTTGATACAAAAATATCGGCATGCCATCTTTGGCCCTCCGAATCTGTCAAAGCCTCAAGCCTGCCACGCCTACCGTTGTAACCGGTTATTTCAGTATTATATATGATCTTTACATTTTCCTTTTCCAGTTCCCTGACAAGTCCCTCAACTATAGCATACATGCCTCCCTCCACATTATAGTAACCGTCATGCCTGAATTCGGTGTAGGATAGCAGGGTATAGATCCCCATGGTGTCAAAAGGCGTACGCCCCAGGAAAAATGCAACCAGCGAGATGATCTGGCGTACCTGCCATGATGAAAAATAAAGTTTCACCTGCTGGTAGAACGTGCGGCTCAATACCGGCAGGTGGGCAGGGTTGACGCGCATCAGTGCGGTGACATAATCAAAAAGGGAATCAAAATTACTTTTAATTACAATTCCAACCGTATCATGGAAAATCTGACCCGATTTTTTAAGGTATTTTTCCATCTTTTCTTCGAAGTCCGGCTCAATATCGCTGAACTGTCCGGCGAGCTTCCGGATATCCCTGTAGAGGAAATAAGTTGTCGGGTCATCTTTGATATTCACTGCATACAGAGGATCAAGCTTTATGAATTTAAAAGGGACATCTATGTTGCAGTCTCTCGCAAACTCTTCAAATTCGTATGACATGCTGAAGAAACTGGGACCGGTATCAAAAGTGAACCCCCCGGTTTTGATCTGGTTCAGCCGGCCGCCCGCCTGGCTGTTTTTCTCGATGATCTCAACCTGGTAACCTTTTTTGGCCAGCCGCAGGGCAGTCGTCAGTCCCCCGATACCTGCCCCGGTAATCAGGACTTTTTTTCCGGATCTCATAATTGCAATTTTTGAATATTCATTAAAATTTTATTCCTTTCTGCCCGTGATCATATAGTGTAATCCTTCGTATTTTCTGGGCTACATCATTAAGAATCATTTTTCCCCCCTTCCGTTCCTTATCACAATGTTCTGCTCTTCATTGAATCCGGATCTGACCGGTTGAACAGTGGTCATTATTTAATGCCGGCTTCGGTGATCACCGTTCCTGCCTTTGCTCCCCGGCGCTGGTCAGGGAAAATTTTCCCTTAGTAGCCGGGGATAAAGCTCGTCCTTGACCCAGGAAAAATCCGGGGCAGCTTCCAGGCCTTTTTCATAATAATCCTTTGCCATTTCATAATAGCCGAGTTCCTCGTATGCCATTGCCATAACAACCAGTAAATTCAGGTAAACCCAGTTTTTCCGGGCAGCCTCCGGGTCCCTTTCAAATAATTCCTCAGCCTTACGGTAATATTCAAGGGCTGTATATTTTGATCCGCCGAAGATCGCGGGAAGGTAATACTGGGTATTTCCGTAATGGATATATCCCAGCGGTTCCGATCCATCAAGTTCCATGGCCCTCCTGGCATTATCCACGCTCCTTGGGCCAAGGATTGGTGCTTTTATCCTTCTCAGCCCGATCTCAAACCCGTAGAGCGCTGACCGGTACGCATGGATCAGGGCAGGCCTGTAACCTGCATCCATGAGTTTTGAAAGGTTTTCATTGGCCAGGTCAAGATATGTCCTGGCTTCATCACGCTTGCCGCTGCCAAGACTGTAGCCGATGTATCCATACTGGTAATTCAGCAGCTCAAGGATGAACGCCGGACTGTCCCTTTTCTGCAGCTCCATCCTGTCGATTATTTCTTTCCATTTGGACATATCGCCGCTTATATAGGCCTGGAGGATGTTTTCCCGGTTGGAAGCCTCTACAGTTAAATGACTTATCACGATAAGCATAATTATTATATAGTTCTTCCCTTCCATAAATATTTGCCGTAATATTCATTTAAAAAAGATCGAAAGATAATTACTCCCAGTGAAAGCTGCTGAGGTATGAAAGCAAGCAGATTGATTTGGATGTCCTGGTTACTGATCAGGGCAACCAGGGCCCTTGTAATCAGTATCACCGAAATATATGCCAGTACTAACGGGGGACTGAATACCAGGATAACCGGTATAATGCCGAAAGTGGTCATGATCCAGAACAGCAGGGCAAAGGTCAGCGAATTGCCGAAAAAACCGGTGACATTCTTTGAAAAGCCTTTTACGGCATCATTATAACCACCATACATACGGCAGGAAACTTCCCTTGCAGAAGCAAGACAGGCTACCTTCATTCCGGATCTTTTATATGACCGTGCAATATCAATATCCTCGAACCGGCTGTTTTTCATATTTTTGTGAGGCTGTAATTTCCTGTAAATCCCTGCTTCAAAAAGCATGCATTGCCCGTTTGCAGCGGAAAGAGAGGGTCTGCGGCTCTTACGAACGAGAATGAGAGGCAAAAGGGACAGCAGAATATAATTCATCAGGGGGACTGTCAGCCATTCCCCGGCTGTTTTCATCCTCTGTACAGGGAAAATGGAAAGAAGCTGAACCTCTTTTTCCCGGGCAAACCGGACAATCTTTTGAATGAAATCATTTTCCACCCTTACATCGGCATCGAGAAACAAAAAATGACGCCCCGCTGCCTTTTCGGCAAGCCTGTAGCATCCATGATTTTTCCCCAGCCATCCGCCGGGAAGTTCCAAGCCATTTATAAGCCTGACCCTCCTGTCGGAACAGGAAAAGTGATTCACAATTTCAGGCGTGCGGTCGGAAGAGAGATCGTCATAAACCAGGATCTCTGTATAAATATATGTCTGACTGATCAGATCGCTCAACAGGTTGCCGATATTTCCCTCCTCATCCCTGGCAGGCACAAGCACGGAAACCATTTCCCCCCTCCCCTGCGGCCTTGATCTGAGCTTCTGGGGATATATCAGATTGACAATGACAACGAAAAGTTGCACCATGGCTAACGCAAACGCTATATAACCCAGATAGATCATAAGTCCCCTATATTTAGCTGTTGCTTGATTGCACCGCTGAAAAATGCGTTGTAATGATGGTTTATTGAGGCTATACGGAAATCATTCCCGGTATACTTTTCGAGATACATCATGACCGAAGGTTTCTTGTGCGAAAACCAGTCGGTCAGTATGGCAAGGAACACCACCCGCACAGTATCTTCCTTTCCCTGCAATATCCTTTCAATTCCCTTTTCAAATTCAAAATGGTGCCGGTGCATCGACTGGATCCTTCCCTGGGGAAAAACAAGCAGCAGGTTATTGTAATCATCAAGCAACCCGGATGCATATTGCAGGGATTCAATGATGCTTCTTTTTTTTCTTGCGACTGAAAATCCGCCGGCATAATTGAAGAACCGGAATTTTCTCAACTGTTCCTCAAGCATCATGAAATAAAACTTCCTGTTCAGCAGTGATCTGTTGGCATGCATGGCAAAAAAACCATCCCACCAGCTGAAATGGTTGGACAAAAGCAAAACCGGTCCATCCGGAATGGCACTGCCGGCAATGATCCGGGTTGAATAAAAGTTTCTCTTTATGATATATCCTGAATACCATTTAAAAAACGGGTAAATGAAAAAATGATGTTTGGCCTCGAGTATCACGTTAACTATTTAAGATAAATACAAGCAGGAAAAATATGAACTGGCATAACAGTATAGCTGCCGCTACAGGATTTGATGTATTGATCCGGAAAATCTTAAGCACAGAATGAAAAACAACCGCAATCGCAAACCATGCCACATAGTTTTGAAAAGGCACGGCACCTTCTTCCCAGTACCACATATCCATTTTCGGGGCAGATTGTTCCAGTACGATATCGTATCCGAACA
>SLGC01000157.1 GCA_007123885.1 Bacteroidales bacterium
CCGAGGGCGGCATGCTGCGCGGCTTCGGCGCCACCCGCAACCAGTTGCGCGGGACACTCGATTACGTCCTTGCCGGTCCTGACGGCAGCGAACTGGCCTCGGGCCGGGTCAGCGCCGGCACCGCCTATTCGCTGACCTCGACCCAGCTTGCCACCCTCACCGCGCGCGAGGATGCCGAGCTGCGCGTGATGCGCATGCTTGCCGATTCGCTGGTGGCGCGGCTGATGATCGAGCCGGCGCTGATGCCGGCATGAAGCTGTCGCCCCGCGATGCGGCCGGCTTTCTTGCACGCCCCGATCCGCGCGTGCCCGCGCTTTTGATCTTCGGCGCCGATCCGATGCGCGTTGCCGAGCGCCGCCAGAAGGTGATCGCGGCGCAGCTGGGCGACCAGGGCGAGGCCGAGATGCGCCTTGCCCGCATGCCGGCGGCGGATCTGCGCCGCGAGCCCGGCGCGGCGATGGATGCGATGCGCGCGCAGGGTTTCTTTGCGGGCCCGCGCGCCGTGCTGATCGAGGACGCCACCGACGCCGCTGCCGAGGCGCTGAAACCGACGCTGGCGGCCTGGGAAGAAGGCGATGCGCTCATGGTGGGCACCGCCGGCGCTGCAGGAGCCATATGATAATGCGGGACTGGTTGCAGGCAACAGTGATAATAAGGTTAATTCCGTCCTTTTATGCCTGGATGTTACAGAGGAGGTGGTGGAAGAGGCCTACCGGAAAGGAGCAGAACTTATAATTTCCCATCATCCCGTGATTTTCAGAAAACTGAACAGGCTGACAGGCGCCACTTATACCGAACGTATCCTGATCAGTGCTGTACGTTATGGTATTGCCCTCTATTCTGCCCATACAAATATTGATAAAATCACCGGGGGCGTGAACAGCCGGTTCTGTGAAAAACTTGGTTTGAAACAGACACGTATCCTGTCACCGGTTCAGGGCATTATGCGCAAACTGGTAGTCTTTGTTCCTTCAGCTCATGCACAGAAAGTCCGTGAAGCTATATTTTCTGCAGGTGCAGGACATATAGGCGAATATGATCAGTGCAGCTTTAATGTTGAAGGCCAGGGATCCTTCAGGGGATCAGAACATTCAGATCCCTTTGCGGGTAAGGCCGGTGTTCTGCATTTTGAAAATGAGGTGCGTGTGGAAACCATCTATCCGCTATATCTTGAAGGAAGAATATTGAAAAAAATGGTTGGATCACATCCCTACGAGGAAGTTGCCTATGATATTTATCCGCTGGACAATGAATATAATAAAGCCGGGTTGGGCATGATCGGTTACCTTGATAAGCCACTGGCTGTAACGGAGTTTTTGAAATTGCTTAAAAACACTTTCCAGACCGGGGTTATCAGGCACAGCAGCTTTACCGGGAGTAAGATGATATCTAGTGTTGCAGTCTGCGGAGGCAGTGGCGCTTCACTGATACCGGCAGCAAGAAAGACCGATGCGGATATATATGTTTCCGGTGATATAAAATATCATGATTTTTTCGATGCTGATGACAACATGATGATTGCCGATATCGGGCATTTTGAAAGCGAACGGTTTACGCTTGATATTTTTTATGAACTACTTAGAAAAAAATTCCCTAACTTTGCGGTTCATTTTTCAGAAGTAAATACAAACCCCATTCATTATTTTTAAGAATATATGGCAACTGAAACAAAAAAAGCACAGGAAGGAACAGAACGTTCAACCGAAGAGAAACTGCGAATTCTTTATGAATTGCAAACCATAGATTCAGATGTGGATAAGATCAAGATCCTGAGAGGGGAGCTGCCGCTGGAAGTGCAGGATCTCGAAGATGAGATTGCCGGATTACAAACCCGCCTGTCAAACCTTCAGGATGAAATGAAGAATTTTGAGACTTCAATACAGAACAAAAAGAACGAAATTGTTGAATCCCAGGGGCTGATCAAAAAATACCAGGAACAACAAATGAATGTGCGGAATAACAGGGAATATGATTCCCTGTCAAAGGAAATTGAATTCCAGACTCTTGAAATTGAGCTCTCTGAAAAGAGGATCAAGGAGTTCAGCCAGCAACTTGAGGAAAAGAAGAAACTGGAGGGAGAATCAATATCATTGCTGGAAGAACGGACTGGTGATCTGGAAGAAAAGAAAAAAGAACTTAACAGCATAATCTCGGAAACCCAGAAAGACGAGGAAGATCTTAAAAGCAAGGCAAACCAGTTCGAAGAACTTATCGAGCCAAGGCTTCTGACAGCATATAAGAGGATCCGCAGAAATGCAAGAAATGGTCTGGCTGTTGTACCTGTGGAAAGGGACGCATGCGGCGGCTGTTTTAATAAAATACCTCCACAACGACAGCTTGATATAAAATCCAGGAAAAAAATCATTGTCTGTGAATATTGCGGCAGAATACTGGTTGACAATGAGATCATGGAAGAGAAGGAAACACCGGAATAGGCTGCACATTAAGGCCTCAATACGAAAAACAACCGGCCTTCCGATACCAGGATCCTTCAGACTGGAGCAAATCCTTACCGGAAATGACAAAGGAAGAATTTCAAAAATCTATACTCCGGGGGATTCCGGATGAACTCCCTCCGCCTGCAGTATATGATACAGATGTTAACCACGCCCCCCGCCGGAAAGTAATTCTAAATCAGGCTGAGAAGAAGCTTGCAGTCAAAAATGCCCTCAGATATTTCAATCCCGGCCTTCATAATGTTCTTGCCGGTGAGTTTGCCCTCGAACTTGAAAATTTTGGAAGAATATATATGTACCGTTTCAGGCCTTCATATGAAATCAGGGCCAGGAACATAAATGATTATCCCTGCAATTCTGTTCAGGCTGCATCGATAATGCTGATGCTCAGCAACAATCTCGATGATGCCGTCGCCCAGCATCCCCGCGAACTTATTACATATGGTGGCAATGGTGCTGTATTCCAGAACTGGGCCCAATACCTGCTTGCAATTCAATATCTTGCTTTAATGAATGATGAGCAGACTCTTGTTCTTAATTCAGGGCATCCCCTTGGGCTGTTTCCTTCACACAGGGATGCCCCAAGGGTAGTGGTAACCAACGGAATGGTTATTCCCAACTATTCATCCAGGGATGACTATGAAAGAATGAATGCTCTGGGAGTCAGCCAGTATGGACAGATGACAGCAGGATCATTCATGTATATCGGTCCACAGGGTATAGTACACGGAACAACCATTACAATACTGAATGCAGGAAGACGCCTTCAGGATCCCGGTGAGCAGGGGATCAGAGGGAGGGTTTTTGTAACAAGCGGGCTTGGCGGAATGTCCGGAGCCCAGCCGAAGGCCACTGTTATAGCCGGCGGCATATGCCTTGTAGCAGAGATCAATCCCATGGCGATCAGGGTTCGTAAATCGCAGGGATGGATTGACGAAGTGTATGATGACCTTGATTCCATAATAAGTCGTGCACATTATGCCAGAAGCAGGAAAGAAGCTGTCTCACTGGCTTATCAGGGGAACGTGGTTGATCTGCTCGAAAGGCTGGCGGCAGAAAAATTTCCGGTAGAGCTCGGTTCAGATCAGACATCTCTTCATAACCCGTATTCCGGAGGTTATTATCCTGCAGGAACAGGTTTTGATGAAGCTAACCGGCTTATGGTTTCCGATCCTTTTAAATTTCGTGAAAAAGTCCATGAATCACTGAGGCGACAGGTTGATGCAATTAACAAGCTTTCTTCAAGGGGGATGTATTTCTGGGATTACGGAAATGCTTTTCTTCTTGAAGCCGGAAGGGCAGGGGCCAATGTTTTTACCGGCGATGGCAATTACAGGTATCCCACATACGTGCAGGACATAATGGGACCATTGTTTTTTGATTATGGTTTCGGGCCATTCAGATGGGTGTGTACATCTCTTGATCCTGCTGATCTGGAGGTTAGTGATAAAATTGCAGCCGGTATCATTGAAGAGGTGCTCTCTACCGCAGAGCCGGAAATTATTCCACAGCTGGAGGATAACCTTTTATGGATAAGGGAAGCCGGCAAAAATAACCTGGTAGTAGGTTCCCAGGCAAGAATTCTTTATGCGGATTCAGATGGACGAATAAAGATCGCATCAGCCTTGAACCAGGCAGTAAGGGATGGCAGGATATCCGCTCCTGTAGTGATTGGCCGGGATCACCACGATGTATCCGGAACAGATTCACCTTTCAGGGAAACATCGGATATTTATGACGGATCATCATTTACCGCTGATATGTCAGTACAGAATGTTATTGGCGATGCTTTCCGCGGCGCAACCTGGGTATCGCTTCATAATGGCGGTGGAGTCGGATGGGGAGAAGTTATAAATGGAGGTTTCGGATTGCTTCTTGATGGAAGTGAAAAGGCTGACTACCGGCTGAAGATGATGCTGCACTGGGATGTGAACAACGGCATAGCAAGGAGAAGCTGGGCCAGGAACAAAGGTGCCATGTCAGCCATCAGGCGGGAAATGGGCCGCACTCCGCTGCTTAGTGTTACCCTGCCCAATCTGGTGGATGAAGGGCTGATAGATTCCCTGTTTTGAATTCAACTTTTTCAGGGCAGGTTTGGATTTTGTAAGAATAAAACCCGCAGGCATACTATTCCAGCATGAGCCGGTATGGCCTGTCAATCGCATGGATAAATTCACTGATGCTGAAGTTCCTTGTTTTACGAATAAACTCCCTGCCATTCAGAAAAAGAACAACTACAGGTGCCGTAAAGACGCTGTAATCAGCAGCAACCCCGGGATTCTCCCCAATATCAGTTTCAATAAGATGGATTGAAGGATAAACTTTGGAAATTTTTTCGGAAAGTTCCGGTTTTATGACCTGGCAAACACTGCAATTTTCATGGGAGAAAAAAGCAATAATGGCCGGGTGACTGTTCATGGCATCCCGTATTTCTTCAATGCTGGTGACTTTCTGGTACATTGAGTTACAGTGAGTGGATCTTGAATTCAATATTTTCCCGAGCTCAGCATAATGAGAGTGCAATCTTCAAGGACTTCGATCCCGTTATTTTTTGCCATCTGCATAAATTCCGGATTTTCTGTTCCGGGATTAAAAATTATTCTTTTGGGCTGCAGGGAGATAAGCCAGGAATAATACTCTTTTTGTCTTGCCGGCCCAATATACATGGTAATGGTATGTAAATTTTCAATCTCCGGTCTGTCCCTGATTATTTCCAGGCCGCCTATTTCACCCTTTTTAATGCCTATGGGTATTACGGGGATATTATGCCTTTGAAGGCTTTTGACAGCTTTATAGGAAAATCTGACGGAATTGGGGCTTGCTCCCAGGACCAAAGTTTTTTTCTGAGTCATACAAAATGGAATTAAAATCAGGTTAACCAATCCGGAAGCACGAAATTACTGTTTTTTTTTAAAAAAACCTCAATGCCGCGGCAACATCTATTTCTTTTCAAGCAATACAACAGCCTGGGCGGAAATGCCCTCTTCGCGTCCTGTGAATCCAAGGTATTCAGTTGTTGTTGCCTTGACGGATACGTCCCCGGTTTCGATATTCAGGATCGAGGAAATGCTTTTTCTGATCGCGGGTATAAAATCTTTCAGTTTTGGTTTCTGAAGGCAGACCACCGTATCGATGTTACAAATACCAAAGCCTTTTTCCATTATGAGACTGTTGACCCTGTCCAGAAGTATGGTGCTGCGGATATCCCTGTATTGCATATCTGTATCAGGAAAATGCATACCGATATCACCCAGACCGGCTGCACCCAGAATTGCATCGCATATTGCGTGGATCAGTACATCACCATCGGAGTGGGCAATGCAACCTTTATTGTGGGGAATCTCAATACCACCCAGTATCAGTTTCCTGTTTTCGCCAAGCTGATGGACATCATAACCTATTCCGGTGCGGATTTTCATTGGTTATCCTGATGCCTTAAAGTTAATTATTTCCTGAGCTTCTTCTAAGCCCGTCAAAGTCGAAAGCAAGTGAGAACCGGAGTGTGTTTGCCAGTGGATTGGTGCTGTGTACAGGAATAAGGTAAGCGACGTCCAGTGCAAAAACATTCAGCTTCAGGCCGATACCGGCTGTGAAATACTTCCTGTTTCCCTTGGTTTCATGTTCATGGTAATACCCGCCCCTTATGGCAAACTGATTCATATACCAGTATTCCATCCCAAAGGAATAAAATATTTCCCTCATCTCTTCCCTGAACCCTCCGGGAGCATCATAAAATGACTGCAGCATGCCTCTGGGGACTGATACATCGGGATTACGGCCTGCCCGGATAAGTGGATTGCCATTTTCATCTTCAAGGTCCTGATGATATATGGGGGGAGTAGGAACCAGGAGTTTGTTCAGGTCCAGTGCGAATGTCAGATTGTTGTAGGAATCAATATCAAGTGAAAGGGAACTGCCAATCCCCAGGTTTATCGGAATGAATTGCGCGTTCTGGTTATCCGAGTAAGTGATCTTGTTGCCGATATTGGATATGTTCATTCCAAGCCCAAGCTGTGATGGTATACCCGAAAAAGTAATATCGTTGCGGTAAAAAACCGAAACATCGGCTGCCAGGGCCTGTGCAGCCCTGGAAGCCATACCCTGCACGTATGCACCGCCGGTAAGATCGGATCTGATATACCGGAAAGCAAGGCCCCCGCTGACATTGTCAGAGAACATCCTGGCATATGTTGCATCCAGTGCAAATTCATTCGGTGTATGCTGCCCGTCAGGTTCACCGGAGATATTAGTGAAGAGAATTTCACCAAGTGAGAAGTAGGTAAGGGAAGCGCCTATTACCTGGTACCGGTCCAGCCTCTTGTAACCCGTAAGATATGCAAGATTTATATCATCGATAATATCTCTTAACCAGGGAGTATATGAAAAAGCTGCACCGAAATCATTTTCAATGAAGGCGAATTTTGCCGGGTTCCAATGCATCGAATAAACATCGGGGCGGGTGGCGATGCCGGCATCGCCCATGCCGGCGCTGCGTGAATCGGGTGCAACAGTAAGAAAGGGAACAGCTACATGTACTACATTAATTTGCCCTCCTAATTCATATGGTGTCAGATCCTGTGTTGCAGCCTGTGAAGCAAACAGGCAGAACACCAATATTTTACAGAAAAGTATATTTGATTTGAGATTCATAATAATCGGTATTAGTAGGCAAAAATAAAAATTATAATGGTATTGCCGATGAATTACGAGGGTGGAAATTTAGTGATTTTTAAGTTTTGAAATACCATAAACATAAATTTACTAAAATATTATTTTAGTATTAACAGTTTTCTATATTTTTCGACGCTAAACCCTTTTTCTGTCTTCAGCATTAACCTGTATATGTAGATCCCGCTTGCCAGTCTGCCCCCATTATCATTTTGACCATCCCAGTAAATTGGATTCGATCTGTAACCCGCAGTATTCATTGAAGTTCTGATAGTTTTTACCAGATGACCGCTGATAGTGAAAACCTGGATCATAACTTCCATTTCCGATCCCGGCTGATTGTGCTCAAAAATAAATGATGTATGTTCGGCGAAGGGATTGGGGTAATTGATAACATTATTGATTATCAATCCTCCTGCTTCACTTACATTAAACCGGATTGAGGCTTCGGATGAATTGTTGTAAACATCCCATGCTTTAAGAGTCAGATCATATTGACCTTGTGGCAGGTTTGAAAAAGGATATTCAATGGTGCCTCTCTGGTAGCTGTCTGCTTCGGCTGTGTAGTAATCATTCAAGACCACCAGGGTTGATGGATCATTATTGATCATCATGGTTATATCATGCCCGATCCCGGTACCTGTGGTATTGATCCCGCTCTCATCAAAAAGGTAAGCAAGAAGTCGCGGATTCTGATCAGTCAGTCCGCCGGAAACAAAACGACGGTCATTCATGTAAAGCTCTATCGCAGGTCCTTTTGAATCTGCCGGATGATCCGGATCCGATCCTCCCACTATCATATTGGAAAAGAAACCTGACGCATCGGTTGATCCATCGGTGGCAAAAGAACTTATTTTTCCCTTGCCATAATGGTATGCAATATCCCTGGGAACCATGAAGCTGAAATTAAACTTCCCCTCACTGGCATTTGATTTGCCTTTGTAGATAATGTTGTTCCTGGTTTCAAAGCTGAAAGGAGTATTGCCATCATTTCCAAGAGTTTGTACGACATGTGTTTTATCAAATACTGTATTGTAAACCACACCATTAAAATCATCCAGTATAAGGCCATTATTATCAACGATCATGCCTGATATGGTAACCCTGCTTAATGCCTTCAGCGTATCGGGAATTTCTGTCACCGGATCACCATTTATAGATGTATAAATAATATTATGTTCCGGAATGGCAAGTTTCATTGAAGGATCACCAAGAAGGGTGAAGTTCCTTTTGTTAATTCCTGAACCGGAATTGTTTTTTGTGAGTCTCATGACATCCCCAAGACGCAAATCTTTCTCAAGGATAAACCTGTAAAAATTGCGGTTAAGAAAAAAATTAGGGGCTGCATAAACCAGCCGGGTTGTTGAAAAAAGCGCAATACCTCCCCCTGTGGGATTCAGAAGCAGCATTTCACCTGCTGAAACCCTTTCCGGGTTATCAAACCTGCTGAATTCGCAGGTGGCTGTCATGAAAACAGGCAGACGGTCCTTATTTGTCCACGACATTACATCATTTATATCAATAATGTTTTCATCTGCAAGTCTTAGTTCATTACCGTGACCGGTATAATTTAAAATAAGCACGCCCTTCCTAATTCTTTCACTGATAGCATCATTTACCCCGGGATACCTTTGTCCCAGAGCGGTTCCTGTTTTTGGCCAGGCGTCAAGATAAATTTTCTCAATATTAAATGAAGGATAATTTATTTTAATATCCCCGGCAAGGATATCCGCATCTCTCATGTGTAAATTGTTATCACCGTCGTCTGCTATAAAGCTGAGCATATTCTGCCAGTCACCCTTGCTGACTGTATTGTTGTAGCCGATAATCTTGTCAACTACGGCTTTTGCCTGTTCGGGTGTTGAAACGGGAATCCTGCCGATTCCTATGTTCAGATCTCCGGTATATTCTCCTTCCCCCTCATCAAGCAATCCGAAAAAGTCATCGCTTACAAATGATTGTGTAGGCCTCAGGGAGTAGGGAGATTGATATGTGGGTACGAAATTTGTTCCCGAGGGATCACCAGGCCTGTTATCATAAGACCCTTTGCCAAACAGAAGCAGATACCGGGGTTTTGCCGGGCCAGCTTCAGCCCTGTCGTACAACATCTTCATGAAATCTCTTATTGCAGTGACATCAGGCTTGCCGGAAGAGAACTCGTTATACATTTCCGAGGGGGTAACCACCACAACATCCAGCAAATCGTTGTTTTGCCTGTGCAATGCCAACCGGTTCGCCTCCTGTAAAAAAAGAGGATGTGTCACTATTACCATATCGGCATGCCTGATACCGTGCAGATTTTGATTGCCAATTATGCCAATGATTTCAGGTTCCAGGTAATTTCCCCCGTCAAAGGCTATATACTGCTTCATCTGGGAGGTAGTGTCCCTGAAAATAATGTTACCTTCTGACCGGGTAGTGTTTACTTCTGAAATTTCAAGCGGGTCGGTTATATCCCACACACGGGTTCCGGGAGGTACATTTGAAATCCGGAATTCAGCAACCTTTTCTTCCCCTGCCGATTCCCTGTCCCTGAAATGCATCTGGCTGCCGGTCATCGACAGGCTGCGCCGGGTGTTAAGCAGCAGGTAATTCAGCCATCCTTCTGCTGAATCTGAGTTTTTTTCAAATGACAACTTCAGTGTTATCTTGTCATTTGATGCGAAAAATTCTGTAATATCCTCACCTTCCAGTGCAAATGGTGCTACCGTGCTGCCTGTATTGACAGACTGAAAATCCATTCTGCTCAGGGAAACATTATTATAACCAACAGTGAATGATGAAGAAACCGGCGACCTTACAGTCGTTTTCCATTTCATTCTGACTTTTCTGTTCATGATGCCGGGCAATGTGAAAGTGAAATCACGCTCCGTTATCATTCTGAAATTTTCACCTTGCCAGCTTCTCCCTGATTTCAGCAGGTTTACAAGATCCGATTCATGGAAAAGGTAATCGTCGAATTCTTCTACAATTACATCAGCAGGCTGCTCTGTGGCAGGTGATATTTGAATGGGTTCCTTTCCGGAGGCGGAAGAAGTTATAAAATAGTAACTTCCGTCGGAATAAAGATGACGTTCATGTTCAAACATACCTGAGGATTCCTGGTATTGCCAGGTTACAGGCCCCTGTCCGTAGAAGAGTATGTAATCACCCGGATTAAAGGTATCCTCCGAACTTTTATGAAAATAGATGCAGTTTTCGATAAGATCGGTGTATCTCAGTTCGCTGTTCATTTTTGGTAACATCCTGTTGCCATTTCCAAAGATCCTGACAGAGGCCGGACTTTCTACTCCCATCTGGACAAGGTCTTCGTAGGTAAGCCTGTATATACCGTCCCTGGTGGTTTTTATCTTTATCCACGTACCACTTCTTAAAACTGAATTATCCGGATAATTTTTTCCGTCCTTGTTTTCCGTTGACGATACTGCCATCCGGAAGGTAAAATGGTCTGCATCAACAGCCTGTTTATTTCCAGCCGGTCCTTCTGTTATTCCTGCGGTTTGCCTGCCGGACACAGATGCCTGATCCTGAAAACCCAAACCGCCGCGTAATGAAAGTGCAGCCGGTATGTAAAAAAGGAAGGCAAAAAATACGAAAATCCTACTCATTCCGGCTGTACATTATAATTGATTAAATCAGATCCTTGCTTAAGGCCATAAATAGAATTGCTCCCCACGATAAAAATGTGAAATTTTTTCATTAATCGGAAACTTAATTAGTAGTATTATCGTAATAATTGTGACAGAGTTATATGATGAATCTGTTGAAGAATATATTTTTAACTTTAAAAAACAACCGGTATTTTTTATACTGCGCTGTTTTTCTGTAGTTTGCAGGATATTTCTCCGGCAGGTTGAATTTTAAAAAAAAATAAACATCTGTAAAAAGAAGAAAATTTTTTTATATTTGAAATTGTGATTAAACATTATTTGCTATGAAATCAAAAGGTATTTATTGGCTTGCTCTGATGATATTGGTAAGTTCCTGCGGGTTGCTGGGAGGCGGAGGTTCGGAAGTATCGCGGACTACCGGTTGGAGTTACAATGATCCGGAAGCGGGAGGTTTTGAAGTGCAGGGTTATTATGATCAGGAAACCGGACCCGGCCTTGTATTTATTGATGGAGGCACTTTTACCATGGGCCGGACGCAGGAAGATGTAATGTATGACTGGAATAATTTACCCAGGCGAGTGAGCGTAAGCTCATTCTATATGGATGAAACAGAGGTTTCCAATGTTGATTACCGGGAGTATCTTCACTGGCTTCGAAGGGTTTATGTAGATTATCCGGAAGTCTACAGGAATGCCCTGCCCGATACGACAGTATGGCGCAGTCCGCTGGGATACAATGAGCCTTATGTTGAAACCTATTTCAGGCACCCGGCATTCAACGACTATCCGGTTGTGGGCGTGAACTGGCTTCAGGCCAACGATTACTGTATCTGGCGTACTGACAGGGTTAATGAAATGATACTGATACGTGAAGGTATTCTTGAATGGTATCCCAATCAGGTCAATGAGAATAACTTCAATACTGATGCATATCTTGCAGGTCAGTACGAGGCAGGGGTGCTTCAGAGACTTCCTGATCTGTCATCCGAAGGTGGTGAAAGGGACGTTCAGTTCGAGGATGGTATTCTTCTTCCAAAATACCGCCTCCCAACCGAGGCAGAATGGGAATTTGCTGCCCTGGGACTGATTGGGAACACATATGAGGAGCGTATTTACGGAAGAAGAATATATCCGTGGGATGGCCATCATACAAGGAACGATTCCAGAAGACATCTTGGCCAGATGAGGGCAAACTTTGTCCGTGGTAGGGGAGATTACATGGGTGTAGCCGGTTTCCAGCATGAAGATTCTGAGATAACCGCTCCTGTCAGGTCATACTGGCCGAATGATTATGGATTATATAACATGGCCGGTAATGTAAATGAATGGGTGCAGGATGTTTACAGGCCGATGACATTCCAGGATTTCGATGAATTCCGTCCATTCAGGGGTAATGTATTTACAAAACTTTCAACCGACGAAGAGGGGAACGTTGCACAAAAAGATGAACTTGGCAGGTTGCAGACAGAACCGATCAGTGAGGAAGACGCTTTCGGGCGTCGTAATTACAGTCAGGCAGACTACATCAATTACCGGGATGGTGATCAGATGTCCAGCATTTTTTTCAATGAAGATGACATACACGGAGAACACAGAATGTATTCACAACGTGAAGGTGATTTTATATCCCTTATAAATGACGAAGTCAGGGTATATAAAGGAGGATCGTGGAAAGACCGGCCATACTGGCTGTCACCGGGCTCCCGGCGTTACCTGCATCAGGAGGAAGCACAGGATGACCTGGGTTTCCGCTGTGCAATGAACAGGGTTGGAGGTGCGATAAGTAACCAAAGAAGGAGATAAATTTAATTACATATATCTATTGGTTCATGGGACCTCATTTTTCGGAATGAGGTTTCTTCTTTATATTTTTGCATATCTGATGAGTACGGAAATATTATATAAGGCTTTTCTTGACTCGTCCGGGGTAACAACCGACAGTCGCATTTCATCAACCGGGAAAATGTTTTTTGCTATCCGCGGTGAAAAATTTGACGGTCATCATTTCATAAAACAGGCACTTGAAAAGGGATGTGCAACGGCTGTAATAGATGATGACCGGTTCGCTGTTCCGGGAAGTACGATCAAGGTCAATAACGTTCTCGATTCACTTCAGCAGCTTGCCAATTATCATAGAAAGAAGTTCAATTTTCCTGTACTGGCCATAACCGGATCAAACGGCAAGACAACAACCAAGGAATTGATCCGGGAGGTACTGGCAACCGGCTATAATGTTCTTGCCACCCGTGGCAACCTGAACAACCATATAGGAGTACCGCTCACATTGCTTGAGCTTGAGGGCTCCCATCAGGCTGCAGTTATTGAAATGGGTGCAAACCATATAGGCGAGATTGGCAATCTTTGCAATATTACCCTGCCTGACTACGGCATTATTACCAATATCGGCAATGCTCATCTGGAGGGTTTTGGCTCTTACCAGGGTGTCAGGAAAGCAAAAAGTGAACTTTACCATTATCTGAAAAAAACCCACGGGAAGGCTTTTCTTAACTCCCTGCGTCAAAACCTGATTGAATTATCAGAAGAGATCGGATTTGACTATGTTTCATTCGGGATGAGGGAGGATGATTACATAAGAGGCAAACTTCTTGATTCAGAAGAGGAGCTTGTACTTGAAATAACACACCGCGAATCGGGAAAGCAATTTAATCTGAAGACCAGGATGACCGGAACATATAATTTTGAAAATATCCTTGCCGCGGTATGCACCGGATACTTTTTCGGAATTCATCCGGAAAACATTAAAGAGGCCATAGAAAATTATGTACCTGCCAACCTTCGGTCCCAGATAGTTCATACCGGTAATAACAAGTTGCTGCTTGATGCATACAATGCCAATCCCGACAGCATGAAGGCAGCCATTGCCGATTTTTTTTCAATGCCCGGAAAAAACAAATCATTGATACTTGGAGATATGCTGGAACTTGGGCATTATGCTGCAGAAGAGCATAAGAAAATAATTTCAATGCTGGACGACTGTGATTTCAGGGAAGTCATGGTTGTGGGCGAATTATTTTCTCAAATTCCTGAAGCGCAAAAATTCCCGGGATTTAAAAATGTGGAGCAACTATCTGCATGGCTCAAAGATAACCCTCTAAGTGGCAGGTTTATCCTGATAAAAGGCTCAAGGGGGTTACAGCTGGAAAAGTGTGTTCCATTGCTTTAAGCCTGGATCTGTCCTCTGTTAATTTCTTCCTGTTTTTGGTAAATAAACCGTTTGATCTTTTGTGTTGGTGTCTTCTCAAATGGCGACCGGTGTTCGATTATTTTGCTCACCTTTGAGAAATTGCTGACCTCACTGTTTACCCTCTCCTTTATTTCATTAAGTTTTTCTTTTACCAGCTCGCCCATTTGAACCTGCATGTTTTTTGCAGATTCCTTCAGTTCAAGACAGTATTTTTCAAGTTCCTCATAGTTAAGATACACAAGAGCAATCAGC
>SLGC01000276.1 GCA_007123885.1 Bacteroidales bacterium
ACTTCCGGAATACTGGCACCATCCTTTAGTTTTGTTGTTTTAAGATTCGACACCATCCACTCCTGCTCTCCTATTATTACATAATAATAAATATTCTCATCTACATCTTCTACCCTACCGTCATAGGTGGTAAATTCAACCTGCTCGCCATAGGAAACGCCAGCGTTGTTTTTGGCATATGCACTCGCAAAATAGGTTGTTCCTGAATTAAGACCGGAAACATCTGAAGTGAAAAATCCTGTACCCGTTCCGTCGATGGTCATCCCTTCATTAATTTCCATGGTAGGATTTTCGGCAGTGCTCCATACAATTCCCCGTTCGGTGGTTGCTCCGCCATCATCAATTACCCTTCCCGTTATTGATGCTGACCCATCGGTAATGGCTGTAACCGGCTCTGTGCTGACTTCGGGATAATCAATGGTGGTAAATTCAACCTGGTTGCCGTACCCCGTACCGGCACTGTTTGTAGCGTATGCCCGCACATAATAGGTAGTTCTGGCCGTTAATCCGGTTATTGCGGCAGCAAAAGAACCGGTCCCCTCTCCTACAGGAATTATCCCCTCATTATCATCAACAGAAGGCTCTTCAGATGTACTCCATACAATACCCCGGGCGGTGACTTCCACGCCGCCGTCATCAACAACATTGCCGCTGAAGATGGCACCACTGCTGGTTACTCCGCTAACCTCAGAGGTTGTGACAACAGGAGGCCCTGACAATGTGTTGAATTCAAACCGGTTGCCGTATGCCGTTCCCTGGCTATTGGTAGCATAGGCACGAACATAATAGGTGGTGCCTGGCGAAAGCTCGATGAGCTGGCTGGTAAATTCACCAATGCCTTCTCCATCCACAGTCATTCCCTCATTCTCGTCAATCGCAGGATTCTCGCCGGTACTCCAGACAACTCCGCGTGCAGTAATTTCAGCCCCGCCATCATCTGTAATGTTCCCTCCGGAAATAGCCGAGTTTGCAGTTATTTCCGTTACTTCTGCAGTTATGACTGTTGCTGCCCCTCCTTCGGTGGTAACTTCGAATTGGCTGCTGTAGGCCGTACCTTCACGATTGGTGGCATAACCGCGCACATAATATTTTGTGGCAGGCGACAAGCCGGTAATGGTAATTACAAATTCACCGGTGCCGCTTCCCTGTGCTACCTGTCCCTCATTGTCATCAATAGTAGGATTCTGGGAAGTGCTCCAGACGATTCCACGTGATGTAACATTCACCCCGCCGCCATGTTCGACAGTGCCGCTTATTATGACACTTGTAGGTGTGATCTCTGAAAACGTCAAAGTCCCGAGTCGCGCCAGTTCGGCAGAATCTTCCTTTTCACATCCAAAAATAAAAACGAGGATCATTCCTGCAGTAATGACAGGATACATCGCTAATCTCAAAAATTTTGTTAATCCGGAATGTTTCATAATTAAGTTTTTGGTTGATTAAAATGACCGTTGTGCATTAGTCATTAAGGTTAATGATATGATTTATTAATGTGTCCATTGTTAATTGTTTCACGCCAAGACTAAAACCGGTGTTCATACCGTAGGGTGGCATGAAACTCATCATACGCCTTCCCTCCATTTTCCGAAGGTTTGCTGAGCAATCCCCTTATCATAAGGCGCAGGGGATTGCCATTGGGAAGCCGGTAGGAGGTAGAAAGGTTTGTCATCAGCTGCCTCGACCATTGCCGTACAACATATTCCCCTTCAATAATACCGTTATTCTTCACCTGCCCGTTCACTCTTTTTATATATTGAGCCTGAAGCAGCGGGTCGGTCCGGTCCACCATCTGTACATACTCGATCCCGTTTTGCGACCAGCCCAGGGTGATACTTGTGGTAAGCCTTCTTTCGAAAAATGAATATCCGGTGGAAGCATTGAATGAGTATCCGGTACTCTGGGCAGCCCCTGTATCATTGCTCATAAAGTTTCCTGCAAGATTGAGAGACAAACCTTTCTGAAATGTTGTGCCGTATGAGATACCGGTGGACAGATTTGTAAAGCCTGCTACCGGATGTGTACTCCCGGTTACAGCTGGACTCTGGTCATCCAGGACCTGGTAGGAGGTGTTTACCGATAATGAATGCGCCATGGTGCCCGAGCGGAAAACCATTGTGGGTGTGATCATATAGTTACGGGAAACCTGTCTTTGATGCATATCCGCAACAGGGGACGGGCTTATGCCTGAGGGCTTGTTTTCATTATGCATCTGCATGTATGATACGGTGAGGTTCAGGGAGGGGGATATCCTGAAGTTGGCATTGGTGCCAATCTGCTGACGGTAGATAGTTGATATCCTTGTTTTCATCAGGTTGTTCTGTCCACGTGAATAGTTGCCGGATATATTTATCCTGCCTTTCATCAGCCTTGCCTGGGGCCGGACCCTGATCAACTCCTGGTCGCTTCTGATCTGGCCCAGGCCCAGTGACATGAAACCGGGCTGGATCCTTTCATACCCCCCTGATAGCCGGAGCGGACCGGCATTTAAATTTGCCGATACCTCACCGGCATAATCAACCCTTGAGCTTGTACGTGGTGCAAAGATACTTGTAAGAAATGCCGAGCCGGGAAACTCATGCAGTTTTACTTCATCGCTGGTTGCATCCCTGGAAAAAACAGAAAATGTAAGGTTGCTTTCCAGCCGGAAGGCGCCCTGGAACATGGAAATACCTATTTCAGGGGTAAGGCTTATATTTTCTGAGGGAAGAGTATTTCCCCAGTTCTCAATCGAATTGCCCACATCATGTGCATATACACCTGAAACGGCAAACCGGAAACCGTTTTGCCGGCCAAGTCCCAATCTCAAACCATATAGCCACTGTTCAAAGGCAGGGTCGCGGAAACCGGCCTCATCAGTAAATTCAATCCTCCTTCTTGTCCTCCCGGCTGTTGCAGAAACAGAAAGAACTCCCGGCTGCATCTCTATCATGCCTCCCCTTACAGTAACCCCTCCCAGGGAGTACTTTGTAAAGCGGGGTGCAACATCTCCGGCCGAAACTGTGAGCCATCTCCATGAGCCCTGGTAGTAAAACTTGTTCAGGGACTGGCGCAGGGGATTGTCATCGGTCGAATAGATCATATTGAAACCCGATCTCAGCCCGAATAAAGAGAAGCTTGTGTTAAGCATTATTTGTCCCATAGCCGGAGGGCGGCGTGGATCAATGCCCCGTACCGCATAGGTCTCGCTAAGGAATCCCAGGCTGCCGGAAAATGAGACCGGCCTTATATCTGTTTCCGGCAGTGGATCTGTTATCTGGGAAAAACCCGGATGGAAGAAAGCCATAAGCAGGAAAAACAGGACGATCTTTTTCAAAAAAGCCGGATAACGAGAGGAAGCGTACGGGATAGTGTGAGGACGGCAGGAATCCGGCTCCATTCCCCTGATAATATATACCGGGGAAAATGCTGGTAAATTTGTTTCCCAGTACCCTGATTTCCGGAAAAAAGCTTCAAGATCTTTTAGCATATTGTAAATGTTAATTGCCATAACTTGCAAAAAATGGTCGGCATCTGATTATTTCGTAATAAACCGTCATCAGCGATATCCTTAATTATTGACTGCTGAAAGCGGCCTGACAGCGTTTCCGGGCCTGCTTTCACTGCCCGTGTTGTCAACCGCCCTTACACGGTACCACATGCCCCCATTACCTCCCGCATCAAAAAATTCAGTATCAGTCACCAGCTCTTCATTAACCGGCTCATATACACCGGTGGGTATATTTGAACGGTATATCCTGTAACCTGCCAGATCACTACCGGGAACCCTTTCCCATCTCATGTATATTCCTCCGTTCCTTTCAATAGCCTGCAGGTTTCTAACCGATCGTGGAGGGGTGGTGTTGCGGAACAAAATGGTATAGGCAGTTGAAAACCGGCTTTCATTTCCCGCCCTGTCGACGGCCTTCAGCGCGTATACATAAGTATTACCCGGCTCAGCAGTTTCATCGCGGTAAAAGCGCTGGGTAAGCGGCATCCTTGCCAGTTCGG
>SLGC01000436.1 GCA_007123885.1 Bacteroidales bacterium
ATAATAGAATTTAATTGCATTTATTCGCTGATTTTGCTGACTGATAGAAATAAAATTTTTTCCTATCAGGAATAAAATATAATCATGGATTTGCCCGGGATCCAACTGGCTAAGGTCTTTCCCTGAAAAGTGAAAGTGAAAATCACTGAAGTACCTACAGTATACCCGGATAGTATTATCGCTGTAGCGTTTTCGCCTTAATGTTTCCAGGTACCCGGAAGGTAATTCTTGAACAGATGATCGGACAGACCCATTTTTAGATGACAATGATCCTGATCCTTTTAATGCTGAATAATCAATAAATGCATAATCTCTAAAAAAATTGTAGAATCCAAAGGGATTGAACTGATCAGCAGGAATGTACCAACAATTTAAATCCTCTTTCCAGGTTGCATTAAAGATAGTCCTGAGCTCGTTTTCGATTTTTTGATTTGGACCAAGCAGGATCCTGATAACCTGTCGGTTATTGATCTCATGAGGTAATAATTTTATGTAGGTCCTTCGGTTCATTATTCAGTTGCAGTCTGACCGAACAAACATTTTATCCATCCTTATGTAACAAATATAAGAAATTCTGAATAAGCTACTGATTTCAAGATTACTTATTTGATCTTACAGGTGATAGAACTACTTCAATATTTACATCTGTCCTTTATAAATGTCAGAACTTTGTTGAAAAAAATTATATTTTGATCTTAAAAAGCTCTAACCGGACAACAAGGAATAAGTGACATTAAATTCTGCCAGAACATTAGAGTGGACGGAAGATAATATTTACAAAGTCAAAACTCGTTAGGATGCGCTCTTAAAATGAAGATTTCACTTGAAAAGAGTTTTCAACTGGTATATACAGTTAAATAAGTGTTTAACTCCAATATAATATTCCGTACATCCTGTTTTGTGCATACTCCATACCTGAGTGATAAGCCAATGATTATTGAAAGAACAACTTTGTTAAGGAATCCTTTCCAGTTCAACAGTAAAATGACGCATGATGGGGGCTTCTTTTACAATCCTGTAGCCTTTTTTTATCCCTTTACGTCTGTCAAGGATATTCTTAAATGCAACGGCTACTACATCCATATGGTTGTTGGTGTAGACGCGCCTTGGGATGGCTAATCGCAAGAGCTCAAGTTCCGGATAACGATTTCCCCGGGAAACCGGATCACGGTCGGCCAGTAGTGTACCTATTTCTGTGCTTCTGACACCTGCTTCCCTGTAAAGTTCAACCACAAGTGTCTGCGCGATAAACTCTTCTTTGGGAATCCAGGGAAGAAAACTTTTGGCATCTATAAAAATGGCATGTCCGCCGAAAGGTTCGATAAGTGGTACTCCAAACTCCTTCAGCTTATTGCCAAGGTAAGCAACCTGACCTATCCTGCACTGAAGGTAACTGAATTCGGTGCCCTCTTCCAGCCCCCGCGCCAGAGCATTCATATCCCTTCCCGACATGCCGCCGTATGTAATATACCCTTCGAATAGTATGTTGTAGGCCGATGCCCGGTTGAAAAGATCCCGGTCCCTGAAACCGATAAGACCGCCCATGTTAACTATTCCGTCTTTCTTGCAACTCATGGTCATTGCATCTGCAAGGGAAAACATTTCAAGAACGATTTCCCTTATACTCTTTTCCGCATATCCTTCTTCACGCTGTTTGATGAAATAGGAATTCTCGGCAAATCTTGCTGCATCAAAAACGACTGGAATTCCATATCTGTCGGCCAGATTTCTTACCTGTCGAAGGTTTTCCATTGATACAGGCTGACCACCGGTTGAATTACATGTCAGTGTTACAATGATAAAGGGGATTTTTTCGGTCGGATGGCCTTTCAAAACATCCTCTAGTTTTGAAAGATCGATATTCCCCTTGAAGGGATGAATGACATCCGGGTCAAATGCTTCATCAATGGTACAGTCTACAGCTTTGGCCCGCCGAAATTCTATATGTCCCTTTGTAGTATCAAAATGGGAATTACCCGGTACAATATCGCCGTCCTTTACCAGAGTTGAAAATAAAACGTTCTCAGCTGCCCTGCCCTGGTGAGTGGGAAGGAACAGGGGAAAACCGGTGATCCCGGAAACGGCTTCCTGAAGCTTATAATAGCTTGAAGCCCCGGCATAGCTCTCATCTCCCACCATCATGGCAGACCATTGTCTATCGCTCATGGCACCGGTGCCTGAATCAGTAAGAAGGTCTACATAAACATGATCACTTGACAAATTGAATACATTGTACCCTGCATTCTTAATCCACCCTTCCCTTTCATCCCGGGTGCTTTGCCTGATGGATTCAACCATCTTTATTTTATAGGGTTCTGCAAATGGAAGTTCCATTTTATATTATATTTAAATTTTAAATTTATTACATGAAATTATCTGAAAACAGAAACAGATTGCCTGAAGTATTCAATGGGTTAACTGCATGAAATTCAGGATTCGAAGGAGGTAAAGGAATCTCTCTTCTTTATATTGAGATAGAGAAGTTTGGAAATGGAGTATGTATTGATAAGTAAAGTCATTAGCGTTAATCTACTGCAAATATCTAAATTTAATCTCAGGTTTAAAAACAATCTTTATACTTTTGCCTTTCCGGAATGACATAAATTATTAACTGAAAGGTTGTCGTAGTAAGTTCCACCATACCAACTTAGTAAATAAAATTACTCATCATTACGGATGAATATTCGAAGCCTAACAGCTTGGATTTTTTGTCGGTTCATGCCTTTCGGGCCTCCGGGAGATTACAGTCCCGGAGGAAAATTGAAAATTAGTTATGCCTCAACCACTTAAAAAGGGTTGTTCATTAAGCACTTTAAGGATGGACGGTGATTTTTTGACCATTTGGTATTCATTAAGGATCTAGTGTCTGCTAAAAACATAAAAATCCTATAATGATCAATACCACTTATATGCTTGGATATGAGATATTTAATTTTATGTAATATGAAATTTTAATATCTTTAATTATCTTTCATTTCAATTCGTCACCATAGAAAAATGTACGTCTAATGAGATATGGCAGGCATTACAGTTGGCCAATGATTTATTTAAGTGGATCAAAATGAAATAATCAAAATAAACATTTACCGGAGCATCATACAAGACATTTAATAAACGCGCATATAAAGCATGTGGGTTCCGTTATGTTGAAAATCGGTAAATAAGAATAGATGCTATTTAGCCTGGCTGCGAGATTATCACAATGCAAAGAAAACATGGATGATCAATGGATTTGAAAAGCCAAATGTCCGGATCACGAATTTGTAACAGGTATAAATCATTTTACTGACTATAATGAAAATAAAAGTTCTTTCTCCGATAATGATTTTTGTTCTCCTGATTATCCTGCTTATTGCTTCGGGTGCCAGGGAAGATGACTATGTCGAAATGCTTAAAAGAAAAGTTCCGGGGCATGAACGACATATAACAGGAAGTTTCGCGCCCATGTGGGAACCTATGGCGGTTCAGATGGTAAATGACTATCAACTTGAAAGGGGAGTTGCACTTGACATTGGGAGCTCCACAAGCCCTTTTCTCATTGAGCTGGCTAAACTTACAGCTATGCGCTGCTATGCCGTTGATATCAATCCCTGGGCCATGAGGCTGCTTGGCTATTTTGTGGATGAAGCCGGACTTACCGGAAGAGTAATACCGGTGGAGGGGGACTGGCAACATCTCCCTTTCAGAAGCAATTACGCGGATTTCATTTTTAGCCGGGGCACCATACCGTTTATTGAAGATAAGGTTGAAGCGGTTCGTGAAACCTACCGGGTATTGAAACCTGGGGGTGTGGCGTATATAGGACATGGTGGCTTCGGCCGGCTGATCGATCCTGACGATCGTGAGATCCTGGTGCGTCAACGCCTGAGATGGGATGCACCCGAAGGCAGCAGACCGGCAGGATGGGATGGTCCTAAGGATGGTTTGATCCAGCTGGCGAAAGAGGCGGGTATTCCTGGTGGCAGCTACCGCCTAATAA
>SLGC01000144.1 GCA_007123885.1 Bacteroidales bacterium
CCTGATCGTGGATGGCGAGATGCAGGCAAATTTTGCCTTTAACAGGGAATTGCGAAAGATCCGCTTTCCTTTTTCAAGGCTCCGGGATATGGATATCAACACGGTTATCTTTCCAAACCTCAGTTCCGGAAATATAGCTTACAAGATGATGCAGGAAATCGGCAATGCAGAGGCAGTGGGTCCGATCCTCCTGGGTTTGAATAAACCAATTCATATACTGCAGATCGAGAGCTCGGTAAGGGAGATAGTCAACATGGCCGCAATCGCCGTGGTTGATGCACAGCACATGGAGAGTGGGTAATCCATGATACTTTGGGTATCCGCACTGCGAGGTGAGGAAAAGGCCTTTTATCGGGAGACCGGCATCTCTGGAGTTTATACCGGCGGGTAAAGTAGTGTTATTAATCCCTGCCCGGTGTGCTGGACCGCACACTGAAAAATATCCACAAATTTTCATACTGGTTATCCAAATATTTCGTATATTTATTATGTTTATTGTCACTGAAAATCAGGGACATGACATTTGGGAATGATAGCGGCAAAGAGCTTCTGGCGAGGCTCACTCAAATTACCCTTGAAAATCTGGATAACGAAAATTTCGGGGGAACAGAATTGGCTGCGAATGCGGGGATGAGTATTTCCACCCTGAACCGGAGATTACATAAAATCACTTCCAAACCCACCTGCCAGTTTATCCGCGAGATCCGATTGCAAAAAGCCATGGAACTTCTGATGCAGCAAACCTATACTGCATCAGAAGTTGCCTATAGGGTGGGTTTTGGAAGTCCTGCCTATTTCAGTAAATGTTTTCATGATCTTTATGGATTTCCGCCGGGTGAAGCAGTAAAAAGAATGAAGGAAAGTGCGCTTTCTGTATCGGATAAATCCAATACAACTCATGTAACCAATGCAACAGAAAATGCTGCGGAAGATGAAAATACAGTTTATGTAAAGTCACCTGAGTCCAAAAGACCTCTCCTGGTTGCTGTATCCATGGGCCTGATTACATTGATCATTGGATTTGCCATTTTTTACCTTATTAGAAAGGGAGAGTTCAGCTATCAACCAATTGGGCATGAAAGATCAATCGCTGTGCTGCCTTTCAAAAATCTGAGCAGTGAGGATGACAGTCAGTACTTTGCTGATGGAACCATGGAAGAGATTCTTAATCATCTTTTCCGGATCGGGGATTTTCGGGTGATTTCTCGCACCACGTCTGAGCGTTTCCGCGACAGCAAACTGTCCGCTACCGAAATTGCCCAAAGCATGGGAGTGAATTACATCCTTGGCGGGAGCATTCGAAAACAGGGCGACCAGGTGCGCATCACCGTGCAGTTGGTAGATGGAAAGCGGGACCGCCACCTGTGGTCAGAGAATTATGACCGGCAGCTGACGGATATTTTCAATATCCAGAGTGAAATTGCAGAAAACATTGCCAGGGAGCTTAAGGCCGTCATTACACCACAGGAAAAGATCCTGATAAAAAAGGTGCCTACCGAAAATATGGAGGCTTACAATTATTATCTAATTGGAAATGATTACGTTTGGCGAACTATAGACAGTCAGAATTACTCCATCGCCATTTCAATGTATTCAAAAGCCATTGAACTGGATCCCGAATTTGCCCTCGCCTATGTAAGGCTGGCTATTTGCCATGCTCACATATACTGGCATCATTTTGACCATGACTATGACCGGGCTAAAAAAAGCAAGGAAGCCATAGATGAAGCCATCAGACTGGATCCTGAACTCCCAGAAATTCACATGGCTCTTGGATATTATAATTACATGTATTTACTAGATTATCAAAAAGCCCTGGAAGAATTTTCCCTTGCAGAAGCAAGGCTTAGGAATCACCCTGAATGCTTTTTTATGAAAGCATGTGTTTACAGAAGGGCAGGTGACTGGAAATCCGCCAGGGAGAACTTTTTACTTGCATATAAGCTTGATCCCGGATCAACAAAATTTGCTCTAAATACTGCGGAAACCTTTTCCTTGCTGGGAGAATTCAGGCAATCTGAAGATTTTTTTAATAAAGCATCTTTACTTAGCCCCATATTTATTGAATCCTATTATCTTAAAATCCTGATGTACCTCAAGTGGAAAGGCAATACTGTTGAGGCAAGGGAAACAGTTAATGAAGCTTTGAAATACAGGGAAGGAGCTATTCACCCGCTCATTTTTGAGGTTAGCGCCATAATGGACTTTTATGACGGATATTACCAAAAGGCCATTTCCTTTTTACAATCCAGGGATATTCAAATAATGGAAAACCAGGACTATTACCATCATAAGTCCTTTCATATCGCAAATATTTACAGGGTTATGGGCAAACCGGATTTAGCCGGTAAATATTACGATTCTGCCCGCGTTTCCCTTGAAGCAACCCTCGGTAAAAACCCTGAGGACCCCAGGTTATACAGTTCCCTTGGGAAAATATATGCAGGTTTGGGTATGAAGGAACAAGCACTTGCATTTGGGAAAAAAGGAGTAGAGCTAATGCCTGTAGAAAAAGAAGCAGCAAGAGGACTTTGCCGGCTTGAAGATCTGGCCAGGATCTATGTTATGACAGGTGAATACCAGGAAGCAATAAATCAGCTCGACTACCTGTTATCAGGACCAGGTACCCTTTCCGTCAATCTGCTTTTATTAGATCCCCTTTGGGAGCCTCTATTGGTTTTGCCGGAATTTCAAGCACTCAAACGCTACCAGGCTGACTAATTCCTTTAAACGAAGGTATCGGCAAAAATATCCAGGGCGAATAAGTGAGCCTTGAATATCAGCAACCTGCCTGCTCGTCTGAAAGGAGGCTGCCCTTCAATCTGTGCCATCAAAACAGGCTCAAAATAAGGCTAAAGTTTTTCGCGTGCGCGTTCAAAAAGTCATTGCAGATATGGAATTCTGCTTTAATTCATTGGTTGATAATTAAATATTAGCCAATTATATCTTGAAATTTTTTGAATCAGGCTAAAAAATGCAATATTTAAGAATCAGGTCAAAAACCTGATTCAAATTTGCAATAAGATGACTCAATATTATTACAGTTGAATAAACCCGGAAAGCTTTTGATTTTATTTTGATATGTGTGAGCCCTGGTTCAGGTATAAATTTACTCCTGAAAGTAAAAAAGAGGCTGTATTTTATGTTGAATCAAAAAATCAAAAGCTATGAAAACATTTAAAAAATTATTCCTGCTAATGATGGTTGCAGGACTGCTGTTTTCCTGCACAGATGATGAATTTCAGGCTATTAAAATAAGTAATCCTGAGCCCGAAATTGTAACCGGGCCCTTTGAGGCTGTTTTTACTGGCAATTATATGGATGGATGTGAAATTGGCGGTATAACGTATGTCAGGATTGAATTTACTGGAACATCCGTTCAACTTGGAAATCTTACCGGGTACCTTGAATTCCCGGAGGGTCCCGGTGATGCACAGGGACACATTGTCACCGCAAACGGTGATGTTTTGTATATCTCATGTCAACACAAGGTTAAGGTCGGACGGGAACCCAATCACCCTAAACATGTCATATCCTACTGGAGAGATCCGTTTGTTATCCTGGGAGGAACCGGGCAGTTTGAAGGAGCAACAGGCAATGGCATGACAGATGACTATAACAGTTGCGAGGACGAGAATTCTCACCACCGCTGGAGAGGAATGATTACACTGATAAAAGGGGATACTAAAAAACAGTAAATCTATCTCATTATTGCACGCAGTGTAGCAGAGTTCATGCCGGTGACAAAATATTTTGCAGGCTAAGGTGTTTGAGAATTTCAATCCTGTTCAGGAAGTTGAGTCCCGGTCTCCGGGATTGCCGGACTTAATTGTCCGGGGGTGAAGAACCTGGTTGTCGGGGGTATCAAGTATGATTAATTTAGTTTTCTTGCGCCGGCGGGAAATTGTTTCCGCCGGTTTTTCTTTTGGCCCTGAAAAACTCTTTAAGGATAACTGAGCATTCG
>SLGC01000268.1 GCA_007123885.1 Bacteroidales bacterium
AGACAAAGATTTGAAAGATCCAGGATTCTAATTATTATATTTGAAGAATGGAAACAGAGCTGGAAAAAGTCCTGATGAATTTCTATAAAGAAGAAATGATTCTATATCTGACAAACCATCCGGAAGGTTTCGAAGAGGCGGTTCAGCTTGCTATTACCGACAAGCAGCCATACTCGTGGAGGGCCGCCTGGCTGCTCTGGAGCTGCATGGAAGAAAATGACCCACGCTTTAAAGATCAGATTCCCCGTATCATGGCATGCCTGCGGGATAAAAGTGACGGGCATCAGCGCGAATTACTGAAAATTCTTTACCTGATGGAGATAGATGAAGAGTTCGAGGGGACCTTATTTGATCACTGCGTCAGCATTTGGGAAAAGATCGGCAAGAAGCCGTCAGTCAGGTTTAACGCGTTTAAAATGATAGTAAAGATCAGCGGGAAGTACCCTGAATTATCCCAGGAAATTGGTTTCCTGTTGCAGGATCACTACCTGGATACCCTGTCAAAAGGAGTAAGACATTCGTTAGAGAGAATGGTTAATGGTTTGGAAAATATCGATAAGGGACAACCAAAATAACTAACCTGCTATTTAGCCCGGTTGTTGCGCCCGGCTCATTGCCTGCTTGTTTCTGGCAGAAATAATTCTGATCAAAAATGGTAAATTATGAATAACAATGTAACGGAATATATAAATCAAGCTCCTGACCAGCAAAAAAAGATAATGGAGATTGTGCGTCAGCTGATTCACGAAAATGCAGGACAGGTACAGGAAGAATTCAAGTGGAGCAGGCCGGTATTCAGGAATGAGAAGGATTTCGCCTATCTCAAGACGGCAAAGGCTTATGTTACACTTGGCTTTTTCAATTTTCAAAAACTGGACGATCCGGGAAATCTGCTCGAGGGAACAGGGAAAGATATGCGCCATATCAAACTGAAATCGGTCGATTCCATCGACAAGGACCTTCTGAAAAAATGGATTTCAGCCTCATCAGAGTAATAAAAACCAATGACTGAAAAAGCACCAGGTTACAGGATTCACAAGTTCCCCAAAACAAGGATTGCATCCAACGATGTTTGTTCTGTCGGTCTGGAGAAACATCATATCCCTGCTTTACTGGAAATAGATGTTACAGAAGCCAGGGAAAAGATCAGGGTTTATAAACGGAAAAAAGGCAGGATTTCCTTTACCGCATGGTTGGTTAAAACCATAGCCCTTACCATTAGGGATTACGATCTTGTTGCCGCGTATCATACCGGTAAGAGAAAGCTGGTTGTGTTCAGTGATATTAATGTAGGCCTTGCAGTTGAAAAGGAAATCAATGGACAAAGAGTTCCAATGCCTTTATTAATTGAAAAAGTACCGGAAAGAAGCCTTGAGTCAATAACCCTCCAAATTAATGATGCCCGGAACCAGGAGATTATGGAAAAAGATGTTGTGCTTCAGCGGAAGTCAACCATTACAGAAAGATTATATTTCATGCTGCCTGGTTTTTTAAGACGCACTGTATGGCGTTTTATGCTTAAACATCCCCGTATGGCATTTGCCAGGATGGGTAATGTGGCGGTCACTTCCGTGGGAATGATTGGCAGGGCAAATGGCTGGTTTATACCAATATCGGTACATCCTGCCTGTTTTGGGATAGGAAAAATTTCGAAAAAACCGGTAGTTGTTGATGATAAAATTGAGATCAGGGAAGTATTGAACCTGACTGTTTTACTTGATCATGATGTTGTTGATGGCGCACTGATGGCCCGGTTCACAAGTGCATTAACCAATAATATTGAAAAAGGCGCCGGACTATAATCTAAAAACAAGTTGCCATTGTGTTAACTTCCACTCCCACCGGTAATTACCGAGATAAACCGGCTTCTGAATGAGTGCTTTAATGCAGGAGGCAACAGGTATGGCAGTTCCAGAGGTTATAAATGCATTCCGGGAAGATACCTGCAGGATTAGCACCGGCAATGATGGCTGAACAATATGGCATAAGATTTGTTAAGTCGCTATATATGAATGCTTACAGACCTGGATTTTAATAAAAATGTGGAACTAAAAAATGAAGCCATGAGTGAAATTACGTTAATTGGAATGGGTTCAATGGGGTCTGCTTTAGCCCGGGCTTTTTTAGAAGAAGATCATCAGATTACTATCTGGAACCGAACTAAAAGCAAGGCAGATCCCCTGGTAAAAAAGGGTGCGGACTTTGCTGCAGATCTTTCCTCTGCCGTTAACTCCAGTCCTATAATCCTTATTTGCCTGAAGGATTATCAAGTGACAAATGATCTCCTTTCGGCTGAAAGCGTAAGGTCTAATCTGGCAGGACGGATAATTGTTCAGCTTAGTAGCGGAACACCTGATGAAGCGCGCAAATTATCTGACTGGATTAATGAAAACGGAGCCGAATATCTTGATGGAACTATTTCTGTTTACCCTCCCCAGATCGGGACCGGGGAGGCTGCCATTTTAATTTCCGGATCTGAAAAAACATTCAGGCAATGTGAGAAACTGTTGAAAGTCCTGGCCGGACAACTTAAATTCGTTGGTGAACCTATAGGTGGGGCAGCCGCTCATGGTTTAGCCTCAGGCTCTGTACTTTTTGGTGCATACCTGGGGGCACTTCACGCGGCACGAATTTGTCAGGCAGAAGGGCTTGATATAAAGTTAATTCTGAATTCTTTAGAATCAGCAGATCTGGCTACTTTCAATGCAGCAGTACTTGATATGCTTGAGAGGATTGAAAGCAAAAATTATGATAAACCTGAGGCTTCGATCGAAACCGGAACAGATGGTGCCAGAGTGCTATTGGAACATGCAAGGTCAATGGGAATTAACACTGACTTCCCTGATTGTGCTTTCAAGACATTCCGGGAGGGCATAGAAATGGGATTTCAGAAAAAGGATATGGCAGCACTTTTCCTCATCAAGGGCAAAATCAGAGATCTTTGAACTTTGCTAAATCCTGTGGCAGTCAGGATATTATAGAGGAGTCATTTGTTGCATGTGACTGGTCTTAATATTTACAACCTGAAGGGTCCGGAAAAAATATCCAGCACATAAAGGCTTGCAAAATATAAGATGTCCTTACATAATGAAAATCCTCTTTGTCCTGGCATGGCGGAACCTCTGGCGTAACAAACGCCGCACTTTGATAGCGGTGAGTTCCGTCCTGTTTGCAGTTGTCCTTGCCTCTGCCCTCTTATCCTTTGCCGAAGGATTTCAACAACAGCTTGTAGAGACAATCGTACGCCAGGAGACAGGAGGCCTGTCAGCCTGTTTTCAGCCCCAAAGTACCACTGGGCCTGCCGGAGCGTTCGGGAATCCATTTTAAGGCGCAGCCAGGGAGTCCAGACAAAATTTATTATCGATGCAGACTACGGGGAACTTAAACTCACGGTAGAGAACCCCGATGGGTTTGAACCGGGAATGAAAATTCAGGTAACAGACAGTCACCTGAATTCATGCTGGGATGTTTCTGTAGCATATATTACAGATATCGAGGATAATGTAATTTATATCGACGATTACCTGATACGTGATTACCGCTCAGATAGAAACGGACTGGTCTCGAATGCCTCCTCTGTGATTGAAATTATTGAAGCAGAAAATGTTACCCTTTCAGGTCTGACCGCAGATGGTAATCGTTCAGAAAACTTTTTCGCTGATGGCTGCAACAGCGCCGGCATCCTGATTTTCAAATCCAAAAGGGTGACGGTAAACAATGTGAATGTTAAAGATTTTAACGGCGAGGGCATCAGCTGGCAGATCACCGAGCATGTCACCGTAAAAAACAGTGAGGTAAGTGGAAGCAGCAATCACGGCATGCATCCGGGGTCAGGATCTCCATTTACGATAATAGAAAACAACAATATTCACAGCAACGATAACGACGGACTGTTTATCTGCTGGCGGGTTTACCAGGGCCAGATAACAAACAACCGGTTCCACAACAACGGAAGATTTGG
>SLGC01000289.1 GCA_007123885.1 Bacteroidales bacterium
CCTGTGAAAATAAACAGGTCTGGTTGCCATTTTCTGCCCTCTTTCGGCATCAAATCCTGATTCCCGGTTTCCTGTTGTCTGCTTCTGCCATCAGGGTAGCTCCAATTTTAATTGCAAAGCCCGGACTTTTTGGCGAGGTGATTTTCCTTTGGCCGCATACCGGCATCAGACAGGGTTGTCTTCTACTTCATTAAACGCTGTCCGGCCTGCGGAATTTCGCACATAAGTGCTGGAAACCGCCGATTTTTACCAGGCAGCATTCCTGCTGTGAATTTTTTTCCCCGCGGATAAATTTTATAGTATCTACATAATCAGATATTTGCAATTTAATATATCTGCTATCAGGATATCTTGCCGGTGCTGGCACACCAATTGCTTAATGTGTTGCCTGGATGCAGGTTGTTTCTGCATGACTACAATAATTTATAATCTAAATTTTTTATTGCAATGTTAAAAAAAGGTTTTTTTTCACTGGTCCTTATCAAATGCTTTTTCTTTTTAAGCCTGGAAAATCATGCGCAGCAGCAGACATACAGTACTTCTGCAGATTCTTATATAACTGTTACGGGCACCTCTACGCTTCATGACTGGGAAATGAGGTCAGAAAATTTAAGAGGTGAGGCAGTCTTTAATAAAGATAACAACGGGAGCCCCCAAACCCTCGAATCCCTAACGTTCCGTTTGGGCAAGACATCCCTTAAAAGCGATAAGTCGCAGCTTGACAGGCGCGCCTACCAGGCATTAAACAGCAACCGCCATCCCGAGATCATTTTTCGCACCAACGGCAGCAACAGCGTCAGGAAAAATGGTGACGGTTACAGTGTTAATGCAAGAGGTGAACTAACTATTTCCGGAACTACAAGAAGAATCAATGTAGATGCTAATTGTATAAACGGCGATGATAATAAGCTTATCTGTTCCGGATCACAAAAACTCAAGATGAGTGATTTTGAAGTAGACCCTCCGGTGCTTATGCTGGGCACACTTCGTACCGGTGATGAGATAACCATCAATTACCGGATTGTATATATGCAATAACATATGAAGATAGTGTTAATTCCGGAGCTTGATTTATACAAATGGTTTGTCATATGATATTTTCCATATACCTAAAATCGACCGTCAAAACAGGTCCTGGTAATATCCATAAGGGAATGAGCTGGTTTAAATTTTTAGTTATGCAAATTATACTCATCACACTTTTATTAATCTCTTTATTACCCGAAGCAGCCGGCAGTGATGATCCTTCTGCTGAAAGGAATTATATTTCATATTCTGTCAGCAATAACAGCTGGATGTCTCTTTCAGGTACTACCAACATAAATACATTTGAATGTTTTTCAGAGGAGGGAGCAACCGGCGGATCACTACTGGCTGATGTGGAAGCCGGAAACAACAAGGTTAAATTCTCAGATGCCGGCATGATGGTAAGTGTCAATTCGTTTGATTGTAAAAACCCGCTTATAAACCGGGATTTATACAGATCCTTCGGAGGAGGTGATAATACCGAGATAGATATTAAACTTATCGATGCCGGTTTGAACGAAGGAGAGCTTGCAGCTCAAAAGGGAAGTTTCAAAGCAAATGCCCTTGTTTCCATTAACGGCATAACCAAACCGGTCGAACTGCAAATCCAGTGGAATAATTCCGGTGGAATGGAATACCATTTCAAAGGAGAAGCCGATATGACCATGTCTGATTTTGGCATTAAGCCACCATCACCAATGATGGGACTTATAAAAGTTGATGATGTCATTACCATCCGGTTCAATTATGTGGTCAGGCCGAATGTAATTTCCAGGCTTGATTAAAATAAAAAAAAACATATATCTTTTTTAACAAATTCTTTTTCCGTCTGTTAACCCTAAATTAACCATTTAGTAATCTCATGCTAAAAGAAACTCCTGCCGTGGTGAAGTATGATTTTAGGGAAAAGATTTTAATTAAAACCAAAGGCAGGATCTTTCAATTATTAATTTAAAATTTTAAAAAATCATGCAGAAGAAAAACATTATTTTATTATTGACATTAGTATTTTCAATAACTGTTTCAGCACAGATGAGGGACCTCCAGAACTGGCGTCCCAATGATCAAAGAGGCATTAACATTTTTGAAGACCCTGTTGAAGATACGGTTGAATATCCCGGATTTTATGTACGTGTGGGTGGAGATTTTGCCATGCAGTTCCAGGGTCTGGATCAAAGTAATACTGCAGGGACACTTCGTGAACTTGGCGCCGACTTCAATCTTCCTTCTGCCAATCTGAACCTGGATGTTCAGCTGCTGGAGGGAGTAAGGATGCATCTTAGAACCTACCTGTCATCACGGCATCATGCAGAGGCATGGATAAAGGGAGGGCACATGCAGGTGAGCAATCTTGATTTCATCTCACCCGGCCTTATGGAAGGCATCATGCAGTATGCCACCCTGACAATCGGACTTGATGAGTTCAATTACGGCGATGCCCACTTCAGAAGAAGCGACAATGCAAGGGCCATCTTCAACCCGTTCATCGGCAATTATATCATGGACGCTTTTTCAACCGAGGCTTTCGGTGAACTGACTATCCAGAGCAACGGGTTTCTTGCGGTACTTGGACTGACTAATGGCAAGCTTAACCAGAATGTCACTGTAACACCGGCAAGTGATAACCGGCCGTCGTTCTATGGTAAACTTGGCTTTGACAGTCAGATCGATCAGGACCTCAGGGTCAGGCTAACGGGATCCTGGTATATAAATCAGGGAACAACAAATGGACATTGGCTTTATGGCGGAGACAGGGCCGGTTCAAGATACTACTATGTACTTCATACGGCTGATCAAGGGGGTAATTTTGACGGAAGATATAATCCCAGATTCAGGCAGCTTACCGCTGTACAGATAAATCCTTTCATAAGATTTGGGGGACTTGAATTCTTTGGTGTCATTGAACGCGCTATGGGTAGCATGGAATTAGAGGAACCTGCCGATGAAGAAGGAGAATTTACCCAGCTTGCAGGAGAGCTGCTTTACAGGTTTGGTCCTACAGAGAATTTTTATGTTGGCGGAAGATACAATACAATTTCAGGACGACAGAGAGATGGTGCGGTAGAAGACCTTCAGATAAACCGTATCAATATTGGCGGCGGATGGTTCATGAGCAGAAACATACTTACTAAAGTTGAATATGTTCGCCAGACTTATGTTGGTGATGCCTGGGCCGGAAGATTTGCCGGTGCCGAATTTAGCGGTATAAATATAGAGGCTGTAATAAGTTTCTAGTTATAGCAGAATATAATGGTTGGTTAATTACGGATCTGGGGTCAGAAGACTTCCGGTCCGTTTTTTTATGTTCCATCTTGCATTTGATCTATACGGTTCAAGTTTTTCAACCTGTCAGGGCAGAAGGATCCATTATCAGAAAAGCAGGGAATTTAACATTTCAGCATAGCCCATTGAGCAGAAAGAACAATTAGCAGAAAAGCATGAGGTTCAAGGTTGAATGATAATCCACAGTTTGATCAGTATTTTCCCTGATTTTCCACATCATGAATCGGATTACTTTCACTTCTGCCTGTTAGGTAATAGTCATAATATCAGTATAGTGAGTGCCCGGCTGGTTTTCCGGCAACCCCTTGTTTATGCTGGTATAATTATTGAACTTCATAAGCATGCCTGTTGGACAATCAGGTTCGGTTTTGCCTGATTAAGGCAAATTGTGAAAATTAAATCTGAGATTATGCAAATCAAAAAGGCGATATTGTTATTTACTGCATTCGGAATACTGAATAATCCGGATGTATTATCCCAGAGTCAGACATACACTGCCACGGACGGCTCATACGTGGAAGTACGTGGTACCTCCACCCTGCATGACTGGTCGATGAGATCGGAAGTCCTGACAAGCGAGGTTGAATTCGCTACCGGTAACGGGGAGCCGGAATCGATCGAATCGGTAGTATTCATCGTGCAGAAAGTTACCCTGGAAAGTGATAATGCCAGGCTGCACCGCATGGCCCATGAAGAAATGGATGCCGATAATTATCCGGAAATTTCATTTGAGTCCGCCGGAACCGATATTTCTTGGATAAATGATCATACTTTCCGGGCAACTGCCGAAGGTGACCTGACTGTTTCAGGAGTTACCCGCCGTATAAATGTTGAGGCAACCTGTGCCAATGAAGGCGAACTGCTTATTTGCACCGGTGCCAAAGATTTAAGGATGACTGATTTCGATATTGATCCTCCCAGACTGTTTCTGGGAACATTAAGGACCCACGATGAGATAACCGTGGAGTTCAGGATGATGTATGCACGCTGAAAAATTCATCCATATTTAACTACGAAAAGGTCATTTGTTCCGGAAGATTGCTCCGGCGATCAATCAAAGGGAAAGTGCTTCTGACAGATCTATTATCAGGTCTTCCACATCTTCTATACCAACCGACAGCCGTATAAGGTCTTTTGTGATCCCAATTGAAATTCTCTGTTGCTCAGGTATTGATCCGTGTGTCATTACGGCCGGATAGTTGATCAGTGATTCAACCCCGCCAAGACTTTCTGCAAGTGTAATGATATGCAGCTTTTTAAAAAACCTGTTTGCCGCCGCAAGATCACCATCTTTGAGCTTGAAGGATATCATCCCTCCAAAACCGTCCATCTGCCGGCGTGCCAGTTTATAATATGGGTTTGACGGCAAGCCTGGATAATATACACTGGAGATCATGGCATGATCTTCCAAAAATGCAGCAATCCTCATGGCATTTTCCTCATGCTGCTTCATGCGTATTGCGAGGGTTTTTATACCCCTGAGCATAAGCCAGCTGTCGAAGGCGCCTGCAATTGCACCTACCGCATTCTGTATAAACCTGATTTTTTCATACCATTCCCCGTCGTTCAGCACAAGGGCCCCGCCTATCAGATCAGAATGGCCGCCGATATATTTTGTAGTGCTGTGCACAACAAGGTCGGCACCCAGGTTGAGGGGCTGCTGAAAGCAGGGTGTGGCAAAGGTATTATCAACAACAAGTTTTATATTTTTTTTTCCGGCTGTCCTGGCAACAGCTGTTATGTCAACCAGATGCATCAGGGGATTTGTCGGGGATTCAATCCAGAAAAGCCTTGTGTTATCTTTTGCTGCCTGTTCAAATTCTTCAGCTTCATATCCGACATAGCTGAATTCCAGTCCGAAAGGCTTGAAAACATCTTCAAACAACCTGTATGTCCCCCCGTACATATCCCGGCATGCAACAACATGATCACCCGGCCTCAATGTGGAAAGGACAGCATGCTCTGCTGCCATGCCTGATGAAAATGCCAGTCCGAATTTCCCTCCTTCAAGTTCTGCAAGGCAATCCTCCAGAACCTTGCGCGTCGGGTTACCGGTTCGGCTGTATTCAAAACCCTTATGAACACTAACTGCTTCCTGCCTGTAGGTTGATGTAAGATACAGGGGAGGTATAACAGCTCCGGTGCTTTTATCGGGTTCCTGTCCCGCATGTATGACTTTGGTTTTAATTTTCATGTCTATTTGATTTGTGGTATCTATTTGTAAAAATTGGATAAGATCAGCTATTCTGTCTTGAAGCCGTTTTCAATCATCCATGAATCATCATACATTCGTGTAAGATATTTATTCCCTGTATCGCACACAAAGGTTACAACATTCTTTGGCATTGTTTGTTCAAGGCAGTATTTGATCGCGGCGGTAAGCAGAGTGCCGGTGGATGAACCCGCGAGTATACCCTCTTTTTTCAGCAGTTTTCTTGCCATGGTGAAACTCTCCTGGTCAGTTATAGTATAGGCTGCTTTCACCAGGGAAAAATCGGCAATGGGGGGTATAAAATCCTCACCTATACCTTCAACTTTCCATGAGCCGGCCTCACCAAAGCTGCCTGTTGTAACAAAATCCTTTATTACAGAACCGGCAGGATCAGCAATAACCATTTCTATATCCGGTTTCATTTTCAAAAAATAGCGGGTCAGGCCGGTAATAGTACCTGAGGATCCGATCCCGCAAACAATTGCATCGACTTTCCCATCCAGCTGCCTGAAAATCTCTGGCCCTGTGGTGGTCTCATGTGCCAGTGGATTTGCAGGATTTCCGAACTGGTTCACATACCAGGAGTTTTTGGTTTCCCCAGCAATACGTTCTGCCATATCCTGGTAATATTCCGGATGACCTTTATTGACATCCGAACGGGTCATAATCACTTTGGTCCCCATGGCCTTCAGATGGATTATTTTCTCCCTGCTCATTTTGTCGGGAATAACAAGCAGCAGTTTGTGACCTCTGGCCATTGCCACCAGTGCCAGTCCCAGTCCCGTATTTCCGGCAGTTGCCTCAACCAGCAGAGAACCGGTCTTTATAAGACCTTGATTTTCGGCTGCCGTGATCATTGAAAGGGCTATACGGTCCTTTATTGATCCGCCGGGGTTCCGGTCTTCCAGTTTAAGGTATAAATTACACAAACCTGTATCAAAACCAGACAACTTTACAAGGGGCGTATTTCCTATAAGATCAAGAACCTTCTTTTGCATAATTAAAAAAATGAATTGCCCTGCATTGGACAATATAATACTTCTTTAACATATATGTCCTTATGGTTGTTGAAATGAATGGCGCAATGAGACTGATTTCAGTCAGGAACTGACCGGAACATTCATGCCTTGCAAGGCAAGGCTTATGTTCATCCGAATAAACTTTAGTTATAAGATTGTAAATCATGCATATATATTTTGTATTTAAGTTATTTTGGCATTGCATAGGGATGTATCCCCTTGTTTATTCATCTCTTTTTGTCTGACGAAGTCTGATGGGGATTCATTGGAAGATTTTTTATAAATTCCTGTTTTCATTTAAACAAATTTAATCTATTCTTCATTTTTCACATAAACACCCTTTGTTATTTGGACTAAATTTATATAGATTGCCGGTTCCGGGATTGCCGGCTAAGACTGTTGGTTATCATGGGTCTTATGTATCTTGCCATGATGATATTCTGACCAAAGAGATGTTTATTGACAGATAATATTTTCGTGAACTTGAACAAACAATATATACCCGCCCTGTTGAGCGCTATTTTGCTGGCCGGGGGACTGCTTCTTGAATTTTTTGATGCATTTTTTTTTGCCGGAGAAGTCCTTTTTATCTGGTATGCCGCAGCATATCTTATAGTTGGAAGCCCGGTTCTTGTAAAAGCAGGCAGAGAACTTGCAAGGTTTGACTTTGCAAATGAATTTTTTCTGATGTCAGTTGCAACGCTCGGGGCATTCATTATTGGTGAGTATGCAGAGGCACTCGCCGTCATGCTGTTCTATGAGGTCGGGGAGCTTTTACAGGAAAAAGCCGTTCACAGGGCAAGAACCAATATAAAAGCACTCCTGGATCTCCGGCCGCAGGCAGCAACAGTGAAGAGGAACAACCGGTGGCACCTTGTCAGGCCGGAGGATGTGGAAGTGAATGAACATCTTTTGATCAGGCAGGGAGAAAAATTTCCCCTTGATGGTACCCTTGTATCCGGATCAGCCACGGTTAATACAGCAGCAATAACCGGTGAAAGCAAACCTTCCAGGATGTACCCGGGTGAAAAAGTTCTGGCCGGCTCGATCAACCTTGACGGTATAGCTGAGATAAGGGTAAACAGAAGATTTGAAGAGAGCTCGCTTTCCCGGATCTTAAAGCTGGTTGAAGAGGCCGAGCAGAGAAAAGCCCCTACAGAAAGGTTCATGCGCAGGTTTGCAAGGTATTATACACCGGTTGTGATGGCAATGGCCTTTGCAATAACGCTGATGCCATGGTTTTTCCTGGATGTTTATGTATTTGAAGAATGGATCTACAGGGCTTTTGTGTTCCTGGTAATAGCATGTCCGTGCGCGCTTTATATTTCAATTCCACTGGGATATTTTGGCGGCATCGGTGCAGCATCGAAAAACGGCATTCTTTTTAAAGGTGCCGATTTTATGGATAGGCTAAGGGATCTCAGATCTATTTTCATAGATAAAACAGGCACCCTGACAAAAGGGACCTTTTCGGTAAAGGAAGTAAAGGCCTATGATCTGCAAAGGGAAGAGCTGTTAATAATGGCCTCTGCACTTGAAAGCCGTTCAAGTCATCCGGTGGCAAAGGCAATAACCGGTTTTACGGGGACTTACCCGGAAGATACCGATATCAGGGAAGTGGTTGAAATACCTGCTATGGGAATGACGGGGATCATTAATGGCAGAAAGATGATTATGGGAAACAAAAAACTTATGGATAAGCATAATATTGCAATTCCGGATGAGATACAGTGCTTATCTTCTACCTGCATCCACGCAGCTGTCGGTGGCAATTATGCCGGTTTTTTCATTCTTGCCGATGAAATAAAGGAAGACAGCAAGGCTACAATTTTAAAACTTCGTCGTCTTGGTGTAAAGGATATAGCATTGCTTTCCGGAGACAGGCATGAAATAACGATGGAAATTGCATCACAGCTGCAGATTGATCATGCCCATGGTGATCTCCTTCCTGAGGAAAAAGCTGCTATAGTCCGTGAATATGTTGAAAAGGGTGAAGGATACATTGCCTTTGCCGGTGACGGCATAAATGATGCTCCATCTATTGCCGGGGCAGATGTGGGGATAGCCATGGGGGCTATGGGAAGCGATCTTGCAATAGAAACATCCGATGTGGTGATACAGACCGATCAGCCTTCCAAAATAGCCAGGGCTATATTAATATCCCGCGAAACAAACCGTATTGTATGGCAGAACATCCGGATGGTTTTCATCGTTAAAATACTTTTCCTGGGATTGGGCGCCCTGGGCCTGGCCGGTATGTGGGAAGCTGTTTTTGCTGATATGGGAGTTGCTCTTGCTGCCATTTTCAATGCCATAAGGATCCAGCATAAAAGGTTTGACTGATGGTTTCCGGCCTTCCGGCTCTACACGCGATGCCGCTGATATTATTTACATAATTGACCGGAATTGACAAAATGATTTGCTGCGTTATTCGATATTCTGTAACTTGTTCGGCTAAACACAACTGTATTATTTATCCGGTCAGACCGGAATAATTTAAAAATCTGTTAAATGGACAGCAAGATATCCACTCCCGGGAAAACTATTGTTTTTCTTTGCACCACTACCTTAACCATTTCAATGAGTGCCTGCAAAACAGGTGAAGAACCTGTCATGCGCCCGAATATACTCTGGATTACCTGCGAGGATATGAGTGCCCGCCTTGGCTGCTGGGGCGATCCCCTGGCGAGAACACCAATTATAGATAACCTTGCTGCTGAAGGGATCAGGTTCACGAACGCATTTTCTGTCAGCGGAGTCTGCTCACCAAGTCGTGCCGCACTTATAACCGGATTGTATCCTACCAGTTTCGGGGCACAGCATATGCGCACCCTTTCCCGCACCGCCTCTCTTGATATGATAACCGATCCTGAGCTTCTGGCCATCCCTGTCTATGAAGCAGTGCCCCCTCCGGAAGCAAGGACATATGCCGAACTTTTCAGGCAGGCAGGTTATTACACTACCAACAATGTGAAAACCGATTACCAGTTCCACAACCCCGTCACCGCATGGGATGAATGCAGCAATCATGCACACTGGCGCAACAGGAAGGATAAGGATCAGCCGTTTTTCGCGGTATTCAATATAATGGAAACCCACGAATCCAGGGTATGGATGAATGCGGATAAGCCATTGCTTCTTGATCCCGACGATATAGAACTGCCTCCCTATTACCCCGACAGCCCCGCCATCCGCCTTGACATGGCCATCCATTACAGCAACATAATGCGGATGGACTCAATTGCCGGGACAATCATCCGGCAGCTTGAGGAGGACGGCCTTGCAGACAACACCATAATATTTTTCTACAGTGACCATGGCGACGGGCTTCCAAGGATGAAAAGGTGGACATATGATTCGGGGCTGCATGTGCCTCTTATTGTTAAATTCCCCGATGGAAGTGATGCGGGTACAGTGAATGACCGGCTGGTTAGCTTTGTTGATTTTGCTCCCACCGTTCTTTCCCTTGCCGGACTGGATATCCCGGATTACATGCACGGCAGGCCGTTTCTCGGAGAACAAAATACATCTCCCAGGGAATATATTTTTGCCGCAAGGGACCGGATGGATCCTGCCCTCGACTGTATAAGGACAGTCAGGGACAAACAGTTCAAATACAGCCGCAATTATATGCCCCAGAGGCCCTATGTGCAGTTTTTGCCCTATCGTGACCAGATGACGCTGATGCAGGAGCTATTCAGGTTAAGGGATGAGAACAGGCTGGATTCAATACAGGGTTTGTGGTTCAGACCCACCAAGCCGGAAGAGGAACTGTTTGATCTGCTGGCTGATCCGCATGAAATACATAATCTTGCAAATGATCCGGCACACCACGATATTAAAGTCCGGCTGTCCGGGGCGCTTGACGGGTGGATTGAAATGACCGGGGATCCCCTGACGCTTCCCGAACCCGAGCTGGTTAAGAAATTATGGCCTCCTGATGGCATACAGCCGGTAACCGCCGATGTGGCATTTAATCCTTCGGGGGCTAATTTGATGCTTGTTTCAGAAACCAACGGTGCATCCATAGCATACCAGGTAAACCGGGCAATAGGAGGCGACCACTGGGAACTGTACACCGCTCCTTTACCCCTGTCTTCCGTCGATTCCATAGCTGCCACCGCCATCAGGATCGGATACAGGCAGAGCCCGGTAAATATTTATTTTAATTAACAGGTCTGATGGATCTTGCCATGACCTGTTTTGACTTTGTCGATTTCACATGGATGTTCTTTCTCATTTAGCAAAAATTTTTTGATGTTAAATTCATTGCATTTTGTGAGGATATTGAAAGTAACACCTGAGAAATATTTATCAATGATCGGTTAACTGCATGTGAGTTCGACCAGAGGTCCAAATATCGTCATGGACGATTCATTGATGAGTGAAAAACTGACACCTGGGGGTTAATCGCCTGCCATACCAGGGGTCACGTTACCTGCCTCCGGGCGGAGCATATTTTTCTATCCACTCCCTTACCTGCGAATACCAGTATATTGAATTGTTGGGCTTCAGTATCCAGTGGTTTTCATCGGGATAATAGATCAACCTTGAATCTACACTCCTGTGCTGCAAAGTGCGGAACAGTTCAAAAGCCTGTCCCACCGGCACCCGGTAATCGAGCTGGCCATGAATGATCAGGGCCGGAGTGTTGAAATCGCCGGCAAAATAGTGGGGTGAAAGATCCTTATAGATGGAAGGATCATCCCAGTAATCGCCAAATCGGTCGGAATGGACTGCAAAGTCGCTTGCCATCTGGCTGTAAAGATTATAAACAGGGGCATGGATAACCAGTGCATTGAAAGGATGTTCCCTGCCAAGAAGAATACTTGAAAGATATCCCCCGTAGCTCCCGCCCCCGGCCAACATACGTGTTTCATCAATCCATGGCCGGGCTGCAAACCACTCAGCCGCTTTCCTGGTATCAGCATAAGGCTTTGTTATCCAATCAGGGTTTATGGCATCGGTAAAGTCCTGACCGAATCCGGATGAACCGTGAAAATTATGCCATGCGGTAACGTATCCCCAGGAGGCAAAAGTCTGTGCGTTCCAGCGGAAATGGAATCCGTCGGTGATACCGCTGTGAGGGCCTCCATGTATCAGCAGGAAAAGAGGGTATTTCTGGTTTTTATCAAAACCGGGGGGATAATGGACCCACATCTGGATATCCTGTCCTCCGGCACCCTGGTAAGTTACCGATTCATAGGTTCCTATATCCACATTTTCAAGGATATCGTCATTAATTGTATCCAGTCTTCTTGTACCTCCGTTTACCGGGTCGACAACCACCAGTCTCGGGGGATATACAAAGCTCTGGTTTACTGCAACAAGGGTTCCGTTATCCGAAATAGCGAGTCCTGAAAAATCAGTCTCGCCGGTAACGGCCCTGGGCCTTCTTCTGCCGGCGTCGATATGGTAGATCCGTCTTGTACCGGCATCATCAATAGCTCCGTAAAATCCTGATCCGTCGGGCAGCCAGACCAGTCCGTCGGCCGACCTGTCCCAATCACCGGCCACCTCCCTTTGTCTGCCGTTTTGCAGGTCATGGATAATAAGTCGACGTTTATCGGCATAAAATCCCTTTATCCTTTGCTGGTTGAATGCAATGTAGCGGCCGTCGGGGCTGAACAGCGGACTTCCATCTGTTGCCTCATTTTCCGGGGTGATATTTATCGCCTCACTGCTTCCGGGCCGGATGAGGAATATATCAATTTCCGGGTCAACTCCATCTCTCTTACTATCGGCTGTAAATGCAACAAATGAATTATCAGGAGCAACATCATAGTTTGCAGGACCCTGGCTTGACCTCGGAAGTTCCCATCCTGCAGGCTGAGTGACAGGCTCAGGGTCGCCCCCGCTGGCAGGAATCCGGAAAAGATGGGCCTGGCGTTCCTCATCGATCCAGTGATCCCAGTGAGCATAGGGAAGGGCGTTCCAGGTACGGGCCGACATATTTGACTCAAGCTCTTTTTTAATCTGTTCGGCCATTTCTTCCCAATTCTTATCAGGCCATACCCTTGATATAAAGTAGATATAATTGCCTGTCCATTTTGGACTGTTTACTCCGGTGGGCACATCTGTCAGACGTCTTGCCTCACCCGGTTCGTCTACAGGAAGCAGGTAAATCTGGGAGGCAGCATCCTTATCGCGGCGGCTTACAAAGGCAAGGATAGAGCCGTCGGGACTGAATGCCGGCTGCCCGTCGGCAAATCCCGACATGGTAAGCTGCCTTTCGACCGATCCGTCGGATGCAAATAACCAAAGATCGGTAGAGCTTCCATCCGTACCTAAATCATAACTTGTTACAGGTGCAACAACCCATTTCCCGTCGGGAGATATTACCGGTGTGCCCGTTCGTTTCATTTCCCACAGAACTTCGGCCGAAAGGGTTCTCTTTTCTTCCTGCATGGCCGATCCGGCCGGGATTGATAATAAAAAAACTGCAATTAAAATTATCGGTAACCGTAACTTGTTCATTATTATGTCAATATGTTTGTTATTAAATATTCTGAAGCAAAAATTCTGCCTTCTCACTTTCTTCCCCAGAGCCTGTCGGAAAGATCCATAAAATAATGCCAGTCGGCCGGAGTCAGATTGTGAATACCCGGCCTCACATGGTAACCACGTGGTCCGGAGTGAAGGGGTTTGTCCAGCGGGGGCATTGCATTAGCTTCAATGGCAGGGTGACCCCATAATCCATAAACGGGTGAAGAATATGCAAGCGAAAGGAACTCACCTTTGGGGTCAGCCCAGAGGTCCCTGTCGGCACTGGCTATATATACGGCGCGGGGTGCGATCAGCGAAACGAGCATGTGCTGGTCGAAATGAAGCTCCTCCTCCTTGCCGTTAAACTGCCGGAAATTAAGTGCAAACCAATGTGTAAAACGATTGACTGCCTCTACTGTCTCGCCGTAACGGCGTTTACTGAGTGCAGCGCCACCGCTTCCTGAATTATTGGATATTACAAGAGAGAATCTTTCATCTTCAGCTCCTGCCCAGAGGGAGGCCTTACCTCCCCTGGAGTGCCCGACGACAGCTACCTTCGAACAATCGATCCTGTTGTCTGTTTCAAAATAATCCATCACCCGGCTTGCCCCCCATCCCCAGGCTGCAAGTGCCGCCCATGCATTTGCCTCGCGGTTGACTTCGGCAGTCTCTCCTTCAAAAAGCCTTATTGCTCCTTCGGTAAATTCTCCGGTATCATCAGGGGCCAGCTCCCTGTTCTGGATGGCTGCAATACCGTATCCCCTGCCGATCACCTCCTCGGCAGGCCAGAAGCCTGAGATATCTTCCCGTGACGGATCAGTATTAGTAGCTGCTCTGTTATTCATCAGCAAATAAACCGGTACAGGTTTGGTTGTTTTATTCGGCAGAAAAAGGATCAGTTCGAATTTGTGCTCTCTGCCTTGATGGCGGCTTATTATATTCACTATTCTGAGGGTGGCATTTCCATTCATGGCAAGGGTATCCTCCCCGGCAAGTTCAAAA
>SLGC01000434.1 GCA_007123885.1 Bacteroidales bacterium
TCTTCATTTTTGTAATATCCTCTCATTATGTTGGGCCCTTTTGCGACTATTTCTCCCTCACCTGTCACCGGGTCAGGGTTGTTAATTTTTAATTGTTGTCCCGGAAGGCTGAATCCGGTGGAGCGGTAGCGGGTCAGAGAAGGACTACAGCCAGCCAGCAGGGGTGAGGTTTCGGTTAAACCATAGCCTATGGCATACGGAAATCCCGCTTCACGAAGGAAAAGCTCAGCATCGGCGGCGAGTTTGGCTCCTCCGATGCCGAAGAAATGCAGTTTTCCTCCAAAAGTGCGATATAATTTTTTACCTGCCAGTTTATGAAGCTGGCGCCTGAAAAACGGTATTTTGAAAAGTGACCTTGTAATTGCAGAGCCGTTTATCTTTGCCAGCACTTGCAGCTTATAGATCTTTTCGATTATAAGAGGCACTGTAAGCATCATGGTTGGCTTGATCTTCTGCATTGCGGGGACAAGTACTGCAGCAGTTGGAGGCTTTTCAAGATAATAAACCGAGGCTCCGTTCATCATGGGGATAATAAATCCTATAGTACATTCATAGGTATGCGCAAGGGGAAGTACCGAAAGCAGGCGGTCATCAGAAGTGACCTTCTGGATATGGCAGGTATTTATTGCGTTGGAAACCAAATTTTTATGAGTCAGCATTACTCCCTTTGGATTCCCTGTAGTTCCGGAGGTATACAGAATAGCTGCAAGATCATCCTCCTCCGGTTCCATTATATCAGTCTGCATGGCAGCATCGAGCTGTTTTTTCCATTGTTCCGGTGTCTTTAAAACTGCTGTATCACCTGTCTTATGAAGCAGATCACCATCCAGGAGGCTGAAATCATCAGTAAGAAGTACTGTATGAAGGTTGGGAGGCAATCCGTTTTTCACTTTTTCCGCCATCTTTTTTGATATAAACACGGCACTTGCCCCGGAATGATCTAGTATCTTTTTTAGTTCCCTTTCGTTAAAATCGGTTAGTATGGGTATCACTACAGCGCCCATGGAGGTAACTGCCAGATAGGTGATGCCCCAGTTTGGCATATTCTGGCTCAGTATGGCCACTTTGTCGCCCTTTTTAATTCCCCTGGACCTCAGCAACAGGGAAATATCTTTTGTCAAATTGTAGACTTCCCTGTATTTATATGATAACCCGTCTGCAAATGACAGGGCGGTTCTGTCATAATATAAACGGTTGCTGTTTTCAAGCAAGGCGGATAGGGTATAATTTTGTACGCTCATCTATACTATTGTAAAATATTTTGCCCACTAATAAATGAAGGTAAAATTAATCAAATACTCCATTAAATGTATCGTTGATGATCATAAATGTAACGAAATGGAATAATATTTGTTCTTGTTTTAGCAATTATGCATTGTTAAATATGTTTAAATCAGATACAATAATATTAGATGCATATTAACTTTTACGCAACTTTTATATATTTGATTCGTATTTTATAAACATGATAATTTATCACACATACAGACCCTTAATATTTTTTATACTATGAGAATCACTATTGTAATACTGGCATTACTTGTAATTGCTCCCCTATCAGCAAGTTCCCAGGATAAGCAGGGGGCTTTCATTGCATTTGACCGTGAAGTGCATGAATTCGGAGAAATGGCTACCGATAAGTTGCCCGAAGGAAAAATAAGATTCCAGATCTTCAACCAGGGCAACGCTCCACTGGTACTTTCAAGTGTGCGTGCATGTTGCGGAACGGTAGTCAATGATTATACCAGACATCCGATCGCTCCCAGCGACACCGGATTCGTGGAAGTGCAGTTCAGGATCATTCCCCAGCCACATCGCATACGCCGGACTGTAACAGTGCAGTCCAATGCTGGCAACCGGCAGACTGCCATATTGCGCATACAGGGCGAAGTAGTCGAACCAAAAGGCGATATCACCCTGCAGGATTAATACGGTTTTCCCGCCTCCTTTGGGGGCTGAATAACTTTTTTCGACCGGTTGAAATTTTTGCCGTTCAGCTATAGCCGGGCGGCATTTTTTGCCGGATCTCTCCCCTACCTTGCCCCATCTCTAGCAGAACAAGCCCGTGGCATTTTTCAGGTCACTTTTTTTATTGAAAATTAGTTTGTAAGACAATTTTCCTCTATTTTGCTTTTGGATTTACCTGTCAGCAATCTATAAGATAATTTTCTACATAAACCAAATTAAACAATATGGAAACAAAACCTAAATCTTCAGGCAGACGTGAATTTATAGGCAATGCCGTTGCACTGGGAACGATGGGGGCCCTTGGCGCAGGTTACCTGTTATCTTCCTGCAACCCGGGAAAAAGATATGAAGCCCCGGTTTTTTACGATACAGCACCTGACGGTCCTGTATTGAAAGCAGGCCTTATCGGATGCGGCGGAAGAGGAACAGGTGCTGCCTTAAACTTCCTTAATGCCGGCCCTAATCTTGAAATTACTGCCATTGGCGATGTCTTTCAGCATCGTGTCGACAATTGTCGCAAGTCTCTGAAAGAGCGCAGGGGGATAGATATTTCTGATCAAAACTGCTTCACCGGGTTTGATGCCTATAAAGGTGTTATAGGATCGGATGTTGATGTTATACTTCATGTTACTCCCCAGCATTTCAGGCCACTTCATTTTGAAGCGGCAGTACAGGCCAGAAAACATATATTCATAGAAAAACCTGGTGCAGTTGATCCAGTGGGAGCAAGATCAGTAATGGCCTCCGGAAGAATGGCCGATGCTGCCGGACTTGTTGTCGTTGCAGGTACCAACTTCCGGCATCAGCGTGATTATCTCACCACACATTCCATGGTGCAAAGCGGTGTAATAGGTGATCTTGTGTCTGCAAATGCCTGGGATATCCGCGGCAAGATCTGGCATGTTAACAGGCAGGAAGGATGGTGTGATATGGAGGCTATGCTGAGGGACTGGATGAACTGGTACTGGCTTTCCGGAGGAGATAATGTGGATATCGCAGTCCATCAGATTGATATGGTAAGTCTTTATTTCGGCAAACATCCGGTTAAAGCCCTCGGCTTTGGAGGCAGGCACAGGCGACCCACCGGAGACGTATATGATTATTACAGCATTGAATATGAATTTGATGACGGAAAAATTTTCAACTGCAAGACCCGTTGCATTGATGGCTGTCACAACAAACACGGGTTTCTCATTTTCGGAACAAAAGGATATACCAACTGCCTTAACAGGATTTGGGATTATGACGACAACCTGATCTGGGAATATGAATATCCGCTTGATCAGGATGGCAATCCAACCAACCGGGTGGCGATATCCTCATATGATGAGGAGCATATTAATTTCGTAACTGCAATCAGGAACAATACACCGATGAACCAGACCCATAATCTTGCTGCAGCAACCTTGTGTGGTATAATGGGACGTGAGTCAGCGATAACCGGACGGGAAGTGACCTGGGATGAGATGATGGCTTCGAACCTGCGGCTTGGCCCTGATAATTATTTGATGGGTCCGTTAAATATAACCACGGATGTTCCTGTCCCGGGAACAGCACCGGATATTTCCAGGAGCAGGAGTGGTGCCTGAGGCAAGTCCTGACAAAACCGGGGAATATTATGGTCCCTGTATCTGTATTTTTCATGACATGTATCCATTGATTAACGGGTAATATTAATTGAGAATTCTGTAAATCATTAACTTTAATTAAGAGAATCAAAATGAAATCTTTAAAAATAGCCCGGCTCCCGCGAGTCCGGAAATTTATGAAGCGGATCTATATAATCATCATACCGTTAATCCTGGCTGCTTCATCTGAAATTGCCTATGCCCAGAAAATTTATGTAATGACAGACCTGGAGGGTGTAAGCGGCGTTTACCAGTTTGCGCAGACACGTGATAAAGGTTCACCCCTAAACATTCAGGCCTGTGAATATTTTATGGATGATCTTGCTTATCTGATATGGGGTCTGCA
>SLGC01000379.1 GCA_007123885.1 Bacteroidales bacterium
GATAACAGAATCGCGCAGATCCGGAATCATTTGAAAAATAAGGGAATTGAGATATCTGCACTGGCATATTACCCTAATCCGCTGGATCCTGATGAGGGGAAGAGCCGTTTCTATGTATCACATATCAGGAAAGTTATTACTGCCGCTGCCAGGCTGGGTGTGAACAAGATCAACACCTTTGCCGGCAGGGATAAAAACAAATCCGTTGACGATAATTTTGAGGTTTTCAATTCGGTATGGAAGCCTATAATCAGGTTCGCCGAAGAAAATAAAGTGAAAGTGGGGATTGAGAACTGCCCTATGCTCTTCACACGCGATGAATGGCCCGGAGGGAATAACCTCGCTTACACCCCGGCCATCTGGAGAAGGATGTTCAGGGAAATTCAAAGTGACTATTTTGGTCTTAACTATGATCCTTCGCATTTATTATGGATGCAGATGGATTATCTGAAACCGCTGTACGAGTTCAAAGACAAGCTTTTTCATATCCATATTAAGGATGCCATTGTAGACCGTAATAAACTGAATGATGTCGGCATCCTGGCAACACCACTTGAATTTCATTCACCAAAACTTCCGGGCCTGGGTGAAATTGACTGGGGAAGATTTATTTCAGCCCTTCACGACATCCGGTATACTGGTCATGTATGTGTTGAGGTGGAGGATAAGGCTTTTGAAGATTCGCTGGAAGACAGAAAATATTCTGTTGTTCTTAGCAAACGACATCTTTCGCAGTTTATATAAAATCTGGGGTTTCTCAGATTTTATCAGTCTGCCCTGCAATGCCGGCGGGATTACACACTTGCTCCTATAACATGCAGCATCTCTGATTAAGCCTTCAGGAAGGATCATTCCCCGGATAATAACAGGCAGGAATATTCTTGAAATGTTGATTATCAACATGCAAAAGAGGCAGCCCCGCCAGGGCAACCTCTTTTTTAAAGATAATTATTTGTTCGGATAAAGTATGTTTAGTAAACTCTATAGCAATGTGTTACTAAATCATAATCTGGATCTTTTGCTCTGAATTACTGGCATTTCAGGATATGTTCCATCTGATATTTGGCTGAAGCTTCATATTGGCCATGGGCAGCATTTTTATATGCATCACATGCCTGTTCACTGTTGCCCAGTCCTTCATATGCTTTACCGAGTTCAAAATATATTTTGGCTGTTTCGTTCTGGCTTCCGTCGGTAAGGCTTATGGCCCTGCGTGCACTATTTACCGCGTTCTGGAACAGCGACTGCTCATTGTAAATTGATGCTATAATAAAGTGGGTTTCAGAAAATGACTGGTCATATTCCAATGAAGTTTTAAGCAGTTCAAGAGCCCGCTCATATTCTGATTCACCCTTGGCCCTTATTCCGCGAAGCAGAAAATAATCCCGTGCAGTTGATTCGGCTGTCTGGAAAATCTGCTCGTTCTCTGTTGCCAGAGCTGTTTCTATTGTCCTGTCTATTGACCGCTTGAAATTCTCGGTGTCTTCCAGCCGCCGGTAAACCAAACTTTTTCCTAAATATGACCGGGCATGTTGCGGATTTATTTCCAATGCCTTGTCAAATAATTCAAGAGCTTCCTCATTATTGGTTTCCCTGAACTGTGCGTCGCCCAACATTGCATATAGCTGATGCAAGACACTTTCGGATCTTCTTTTTGTTTCAGGGTCATCAAATTGCTCAGATTTTTCTATTGCTTGTTCAAATGCATCTACGGCTCCGGGAATATCTCTTTCGCGATAGATGGCCAATGCCCTGGAATAATAGAGTCCCGGTAGCTGTATTTCTGCCTGCACTTGCAATTCCTCTCCTTCAGCTCCAAGTTGAAGCGCCATTTCATGGCTTCTTTCAATATTTTCAATAGCTGCTTCGATATCTGTGTCGACCAGTTCCATGCCTGTATTAAAAGTTTCAATTGCCTCGCGCAGCGATTGGCCCTGTAACTGAACGGTTACAAAAAGGGCCAGACCTGTGATCAACAAGATCTTTTGTAGTAGCTTGATTTTCATATTTCCAATTTTAGTTAATACGAGTAGTTATGATTTATTTGCTATGTTTTTAGTTTATTATTGCTGCTAAAAATAGTTTTTTTTAAGTAAATCCCAAAACCTGTTAATTTTAATTAAATATAAAAACAGGTCTTTTGGTCTTGAACAACAATTTCTTTGCCAAACTAGGATTTAACAACCTGTAAAATAGATTTCTTTTTTTATGAGTCATCGAAATCAGGTCAATATCATGCTTTTCCACAAATTCATCCAGTCCGCCAAGAATATCCCTGCTTTCAATTACATGGCAGTTAAGAGGGGTGCTACCGGAAAACTTTTTGAAATGCTTTTCCATCTCTGACATTTTTTCCAGGTCACCTGCATGTTCATTCCGGCTTGTGCCTGTCGTGAAATGTACACAATCTATACTGAAATTGTAAATTTCCATAATATTCATCAGACTTTCCACAGCCTTGTAATCGGAATTGTCAAAATTTGTGGCATATAAAACCTTTATCTGTTTATCCTCCCTGAGTACGGCATCCCTTGTTACCAACAGAACCGGTACACCCTCATAGTCAATAACCCGTGAAGCAACCGAACCTAATACTTCTGATGTTTTTTTACCATGGCCGTGAGTTCCTGTAATTATGATTTCCGGCTTAAATGCTTTCACAATATTTCTTATTTCGTCGCCCGGTTGTCCTGCCGCAACTTCTTTCCTGATTTTGATGGGTTCAAGATTTTTCAGGTTTGAATATCTTTCAAGTTTATCCGTAAAATTATCAAGTTCCTTTCTGGCATTCTGCTCGATTTCATGAAAAACTTCAGCAAGATTGGACTGGTAAGTGAAAGCATCGGGGAAAGTCATTGCATCCACCATTGGATTGAAAAATGCATGAAAAAGTATTATCTCAGCATCATGTCTTGATGAGAGATGTAATGCAAAATAACATGCATTCAGGGAATAATCTGAAAAATCTATCGGAACCAGTATTCGCTGAATCGTTCCTTTTTCCCTTTTTTGTTCCATGGGCTTGCTTATTAATTAATACCAATTCAACTTATGGCTGAACCTGTGTACACGAATATAACAATTATCCGGGTTTATATAACGGTTATATTCATCAAATTCGCCTGAAAAGATAGCCAAAAGATGTATAAATGTCAATATACTTTTCGTTTTGGTATTGGTAACTAATGATTATTTTCATCATTTATGCCGGCGTTAAAACTTATCATCAATATTTTAGTTTAACTTGTAAACTGTCCTGCGGGTGCGATAATGTCCTTTTGGGGCCCTGCCCGAAAGGCATGTGTGACCACAGTATCATAATATGTAAACCAACAGATAAATGAAGAAGGAAAAACCTGGAAGCAAAACCAACATCAAGATGCTTCTTGCTGACAGACAGGAGAGGATCAAGGAATTGACCTGCATAAACCGGATCAATTCATTAATAAAAGAAAGTAAGCCGGTGGAGGATACTCTTGATCAGGCAGCAGAACTCCTGCCACCAGCCATGCAATATCCTGATTTTACCGTTTCACGGATAATTTATGAGGGCAAGGAGCATTTGAGTTCCGGTTTCAGGGCTGGTGACCATAAGCTGAGTCAGAGTTTCAAAACTATCGACGAGCACGAAGGCGTGATTGAAATATACTATACAAAACAATTTTCTGAAGCGGATGAAGATCCTTTCCTGAAAGAAGAGTATGAACTTATAGATAATATCTGCAGTATGCTGGCAGGATACATGAACAGCTGCAAGGCAAAATCCCTTCTTTCAGAAGTTAAAATGGAAGCTCCATCAAAACACGATACGGCAGGCAGGGAAAAACTATTTAGCAGCAGGAAACTTTTTCAACAATTTCTGAACAGGCATAACTCGGAGCGTGACCTTTTCCATGACCTGATGCCTTTTATGGTTAAGGAGATCCTTCTTGTCGCCACTCTTTATGATGCCTACAGTATCGAAAAGGATGGGCGCTTTTCTGATCATATGCTCGGACAGTTCAATCAGCTCAACATGGCATCCATGCCCAGGGTGACAGGTGTGTCCGGTATTGATGAAGCTGTTGAAGAGCTCAGAAATAAACACTATGACCTTGTTATTGCCATGGTTGGTGTCGACAAACAATCGCCGGTAGTGCTGAGCAGGAAAATCAAGGAGGAGTATCCTTATATACCTGTTTTCTTCCTTCTCAACAATTCAAGTGATATCGAGGGATTTGAAAAAGAACCGGGCAGTTTCGATTTTGCCGATCGCATGTTTGTCTGGAATGGTGATCCGAAAATGTTCTTTGCAATGGTCAAGCTGCTTGAAGATCATGTTAACGTCGATAATGATACAACAAAAGGATTCACAAAGGTCATTCTTCTCGTGGAAGATTCTCCCCAGTACTACTCCCGTTACCTGCCAATGATCTATTCAATAGTCCTGGAACAGACAAAGCATCTTATCGAAGATGTAAATACCGACGAATTATATAAGATGCTTAAACTCAAGGGACGCCCAAAAATCCTGCTGGCATCCGATTACGAAGATGCTGTCAATATATTTAACAGGTACAGTGATTATATCCTGTGCCTTATCTCAGATGTGCAGTTTCCAAGGAATGGCAGAAATGATCCCTGTGCCGGAGTGGAGCTTATTAAATATGTTAAAAGCAGGATAAATAATCTGCCCATACTTTTACAATCGGCCGATTTAGAAAATGAAAAGACTGCCCACGAGCTACGTTCAAGTTTCCTGAATAAGAATTCTAAAACACTGCTCCAGGATCTGAAAAGCTTCATCACCTACTTTCTTGGTTTCGGCCATTTCGTATACAGGGACAACCAGGGCCGGCAGATAGCCGTGGCAAAATCAATGCATGAATTTGAATCTTACCTGAAGACAGTGCCTGAAGAATCCCTCCTTTACCATACTGCCAAGAACCATTTTTCGCTATGGCTGATGGCAAGTGGCGAGGTGCAGATAGCCAAGAAAATGAAGCCGTTGAAATTAAGCGATTTTAAAAATGCTGATGAGTTAAGGAATTATATGGTAGATATGGTTTCCACCTACCGGAATGAGCAGGATCGTGGCAAAATTGTGAATTTTGAGGATTCAGCAATCCTTGAGGAATCAAATATAGTTTCATTTTCATCCGGATCGCTTGGCGGAAAGGGCCGGGGACTCGCGTTTGTAAATTCACTGATATATAATTTTACTTTACCTGAACTGGTGGAGGGAATGAATATCCGGACTCCTGTAACCGGTGTTATCGAGAGCGAGGAATTTGATGTTTTTCTGGCAATTAACAAGCTTTACGACAGGATCTACAGGGAAGAAAGCTATGAAAAGATCAAACAGATGTTTATCAATGGTAAACTGAGCTATAATCTTGAAAAAAAGATGAAAATATTCCTTAAGAAGGTTAAGCGGCCCATAGCGATCCGGTCATCCAGCCTTTTTGAGGATTCAATGCTTCAACCATTTTCGGGAATTTTCGGCACCTATCTGTTACCTAACAACCACAAGAATTTTGATGTACGCCTTCAGCAGGCCATGGATGCCATTAAGCTTGTCTATGCATCGATTTTCTCGGAAGATGCAAGAAATTATTTTGAAACGATTAATTTTAAGATCGAAGAGGAAAAAATGGCTATAGTCATACAGGAGGTAGTGGGTGAGCCGTATGGCAGTTATTTTTATCCACATATTAGCGGAACGGCACAATCGCATAACTATTATCCTGTAGCCCATATGAAACCTGAGGAGGGTTTTGCAGTAGCAGCCGTTGGTCTGGGCCATTATGTTGTCAACGGGGAAAAGGCATACAGGTTCTCTCCTGTATACCCCGATCTTGAGATTAACTCATCAGGGGATATTTACAGGAATTCGCAATTGGAATTTTATGCCGTCAATCTTGCCAAACCTGAAGTAAACCTGCTGGAAGGAGAAGATGCGGGTCTTATCAGGTTAAGTATTTCTGAAGCAGAAAAACATGGAAACCTGAAACATTGTGCATCCGTTTATGATCCGGAAAATGATATTATAACAGCCGGTTTGGATAAGCCCGGCCCCAGGATTGTTAATTTTGCAAATATATTGAAGTATAATTATATGCCTTTTGCCCGTACCTTATCAACTATACTGGATATTGTTAAAGAGGCACTTGGCGGCCCGGTTGAGATAGAGTTTGCAGTTGATCTGAACCGCAGCAGGAACAACCTGCCTTCTTTTTACCTTCTGCAGATAAAACCCCTGTTTGGCAATGAAAGAGATTATAACATTGATGAGAGCAGCATAAAGGAAGAAAATATAATTATCAGGTCCGGAAAAAGTATGGGGAATGGGATGATCAGTAACCTGAAGGATGTGATATATATCAAAACAGAAAATTTCAATAAAATGAAAACTATTGAAATGGCCCGTGATATTAACAGGTTAAATGGACAGATGACGGGACAGGATAAAAAGTTCATCCTGATCGGCCCGGGGCGGTGGGGTACACGTGATCGTTTTATAGGTATACCGGTGTCATGGCCCCAGATATCACAAGCTGCTGTTATAGTGGAAATGAGTATGGAGGGGTTTCCGCTGGATGCTTCACTGGGCTCACATTTTTTCCATAATCTTACTTCAATGAATGTAGGATATCTTTCTGTCAATCATTCGGATTCCGGTGATTTTGCCAGGATGGATGTGTTGGCTGATGCAGAAGTTGTGGAAGATACACCATTTGCAAGACACGTGAAATTTCACAGGCCCCTTCAGGTACTGATGGATGGGAAAAAAGGAATTGCACTGGTAGTAAAACAGGATAACAATAAGGAAAAATAATGACAGAAAAAATTAAAATTCCTGAACTGGAAAGGTTCGGGTTTGCCGACACCTCGTTCAATATTTTGATGCAGAAGCGAATCCACCGGGTTCTGATAATTTGCAGTAACTATGATGCCTTCATGCTTGAAGAAGATGGAAGAATTGATGAACAGATATTCAATGAGTATGTCTCACTTCATCTTAGCTCACCTCCAATCTTCCTTAAAGCCAGGAATGATGCCGAAGCATTCAAAATCCTGAAGACCGAAAAGGTTGATCTGGTAATAACCATGTTCCATATCGGGGGCGAAGAAGATATCTTCGGATTGGCAAGGAAGATAAAAAACCTTCATAAATTAATTCCTATCGTGGTGCTGACATATTTTTCCAGGGAAGTTTCAATGCGGCTTGCCCGGGAGGATCTCTCCGCCATAGATTATGTTTTCTGCTGGCTGGGCAATGCCGATATTCTCCTTGCCATCATAAAGCTGATAGAGGACAAGATGAATGTTGACCATGATGTGGCGGCAGCCGGCGTACAGACTATTTTGCTTGTTGAAAATTCTATCCGGTACATTTCGAGTTACCTGCCCAATCTTTACAAAATCATATTGATGCAGTCACGTGATTTTGCCCGTGAAGCTCTCAATGCTCATCAGAGGAATCTGAGAATGAGAGGCCGCCCAAAGATCCTGCTTGCAAAAAATTATGAGGAATCAATTGAACTGTATGAAAAATACAAGGAAAACCTGCTCGGTGTAATTTCAGATATATCGTATGACCGTAGTGGTGCAAGGGATGCTCATGCCGGGTTCCGGCTTTGTGAAAAAATCAAGAATGATGATCCCCATATCCCTGTATTGCTTCAATCCAGCAACATGGAATTCCGGGATCAAGCAGATAAACTGCAGGCAGGTTTTATACACAAATATTCCAAAACCCTTTCTATTGAGCTCAGGAATTTTGTGATAAGGCAGTTTTCCTTTGGCGAATTCATTTTCCGTGATCCGGCAACTCAGCAGGAAATCTGCAGGGCCGTCGATCTTCAGGCTTTGCAACAGGCTATACTGACTATTCCCGGACATATTCTGGCATATCATTCGAGCCAGAACCATTTTTCAAGATGGTTGAATGCCCGTGCGCTTTTTCCCATTGCCCGGATGTTTAAACGGTTGACAGTTGAAGACTTCAATAATATCGAGGAAGCACGGAGCTATATATTTTCAGTTATTTCCAATTTCCGTTCAAGTAAAGGCCGTGGTGTAATCGCCCAGTTTGACAGAAATACCTTTGATGAATATTTGATGTTTTCCCGAATAGGAGAAGGGTCTATCGGGGGAAAAGCCAGGGGACTTGCTTTTATTAACTCCATTCTGGAGAAAAACAGGATATATAACCGGTTTCCGGGTGTGGCTGTAACAATTCCGCGTACCGTAGTGGTGAGTACCGATATTTTCGATGAATTTATGGAATCAAACGATCTTTACGGGATTAGTCTTTCAACTGCCAGTGATGAAGAAATATTGCAGCATTTCCTTGATGCCAACCTGCCTGGAAAACTTTACCAGGACCTGTACATCTTTATTACAGTTGCCAGGAACCCGATTGCCATCCGTTCCTCCAGTAAATTGGAGGACAGCCATTATCAGCCATTCGCCGGAATTTATTCTACCTATATGATTCCCAGGGTAAATGACAGTACCATGATGATCAAAATGCTTGCCGATGCGATCAAATCAGTATACGCTTCTGTATACTATAAAAGCAGCAAGGCTTACATGACTGCAACGGCAAATGTTATAGACGAAGAAAAAATGGGGATCATACTGCAGGAAGTTTGTGGAACCCAAAACGGGAACAAGTTTTATCCCACCTTTTCAGGAGTGGCGCGGTCTGTAAATTTTTACCCGATTGCACCTGAAAAGCCCGAAGACGGCACCGCAAATATTGCTTTCGGACTCGGAAAGCTTATTGTAGATGGCGGCATATCACTCCGGTTTTCTCCCAAATATCCAAAAAAGATATTGCAATTGAGTTCCCCTGCACAAACATTAAGAGAATCACAAAAAAAATTTTATGCACTTGATCTTGATGTCAGCAGCTTCGTCCCATCTACCGATGACAGTATCAATATACTCAAGCTGAATATTAATGAGGCTGTTAAAGAGCCTTCATTCAGGCACGTCGCATCTACATATGATTTTGAATATGATGTAATACGGGAGGGGATACATCATACCGGGAAAAAGGTGGTGACATTCTCCAATATATTGAACCATAATATTTTCCCGCTTGCTAATATATTGCAGACCCTGTTGAAGACCGGTCATGATGAAATGGGAAATCCTGTAGAGATTGAATTTGCTGTTGATCTCGATTCACCGGACAAACCCACTTTCTATTTCCTGCAGATAAGACCCATAGTTTACGGGGAACAAAAAGTCGATGTTAATTTTGACAGGATAGACAGTGATAATACTCTTGTGATCAGTGAATCAGCTTTGGGATATGGGACGCTGAACAATATCAGGGATTTTGTATATGTTAAAACCGGGGAATTTCAGCCATCAGCAAACAGGGAAATATCCTTTGAGATCGAAAAAATTAACGAAGGGTTTATCAGAGAAGGGAAAAACTATGTATTGACCGGGCCCGGCAGGTGGGGTTCCAGTGATCACTGGCTTGGTATACCGATAAAATGGCCGCAGATCTCAATGGCCCGGGTTATAATTGAATCGGGGCTGGAAAATTATCATATAGATCCAAGTCAGGGCACCCACTTTTTTCAGAACCTCACCTCATTCAGGGTCGGGTATTTCACGATAAATCCTCACTTCAGGGAAGGATTTTATGATATTGAATACCTGGATTCACAACCTGCCTGGTTCGAGAACAAGCATATAAGGCATGTACGTTTCAAGCATCCGATTAAGATACAGATCGATGGAAGACATAACAAGGGTGTGATATTCAAGCCCGAACATCAAGGTGTGATTGAAAGGGATTGATCTATGCCTGAGCCTGCCTGCCTTTATTAGCAGCTGATCTTGAAAACTTATCGGCATTATTGCCGGTAGTTACTGAAGATTCAGGCCTGTTTCTTCCATATTTTTCATGTGCGGTCACAAAATCGCCTGCTACAAGGGATGCGGCCAGTGAAATTTCTCCTGCTATTACCGTTGCTGCAACAATTTCAGCAAATTTTTTCGCCTTTCCCTCACCATAGCAGCCAAGTATTTCCAGGCATTCCCGTTGTGTGGGAAGTCCTGCACCACCACCGACGGTTCCGATAATAAGTGACGGTAAATTTACCGATACATAAAGATCCTTGCCAAGTACTTCGGTATAGGTGTATCCTACAACCGATTCACTCAGATTTGCAAGATCCTGTCCGCAGGCAAGAAAAAGGGCTGAAATCCCATTGGCAAAATGGCCGTTGGAACCCAATGCGCCGGCAAGCTGGCCACCGGTTACCTGCTGTTTGTATGCAAGGTCAATTTCCCTGGCAGTGGTCCGGAAATATTTTGAGACTATCCTTTCCGTGAAAAATACCTCGGCAGTTACTGATTTTCCACGGCCCAGAATTGTATTTATTGCAGCGGGCTTCTTGTCGACTGCCATGTTGCTTTCAATAATATATCTTTCTACCGGAAAATGAAGCATTATATACTCGCAGATTTCATGTGTGGCTTTGGTCACCATGTTCATTCCCATAGCATCACCTGTGGAAAAATCAAGTCTCAGGTAAACAATTCTTCCCTGCATGAAAGATTTATAACTTACAAGCTTTCCGTGTTTTGTGGTGGATGCAGCCACCTTTTTCATAATTTCGAAATTCTGGTCAAACCATTCGATGAAAGCTTCTGCTTTGAAAACGTTTTCAAGAACAAAAAATGGCGCTCGCTGAATTAAGTCCCTGTAAACTAAAACATTAGCACCTCCAGATAATGTGACTGCCCTTGCTCCGCGATTGTAGGAAGCAACAAGGGCGCCTTCAGTTGTAGCAAGTGGAATAAAATAATCGCCATCGGCATGGTTGCCGTTCACCTTCAGAGGACCAATGACACCAACAGGTATTTGTGAAAACCCTATTATGTTTTCTATATTACCTTTGGCAAGTGAAGGATCAAGAGTGGAACTTTCAAGATATTCCAAACTCTGACCGTTCAATCCTGAAAGCTTTGAAATCCGGCCTCTGATCGCATCCCATGAATAATCATTAAATCTGTCTTTTGGTAATCTTGTGTTCATTTCATGCATTTTTAGGGAACTTCGTATAATCCCGGCAGTTTATACTAAGTTAATAAAAAAAAGCATATGGAATAAAAAATTCACGATAACGTGGCAAAAACCTGAACTAATGCCACCATCCTTTGGTCGTCGATAGTCCGTTTTAGCGGATTTTTCACTTAAGTATTACAGGAGATCTGAAGCACTTGCAGTTTCACGGGTGCGATCAGTTTTCTTTACCAGTCCCTGAAGAACATTGCCAGGCCCTACTTCAGTAAAGGAAACTGCGCCATTTTCTGTCATATTGATAACAATTTGGGTCCAGCGGACCGGTGCGGTAAGCTGGTCAACCAGGTTCTGCTTAATAGTTGCAGGATCTGTAACCGGTTCGGCTGTCACGTTCTGGTAAACCGGACATACAGGCGGTGCAAAGGATGTTTTATCTATTGCATCTGCCAGCTCAGCCCTGGCGGGTTCCATAAGAGGAGAATGGAAGGCACCTCCTACCATCAGTTTCATTGCACGCTTTGCTCCGGCTTCCTTAAGTTTTTCAACCGCAAGATCTATCCCCTTTAAAGATCCGGATATCACTATCTGGCCGGGACAGTTATAATTGGCCGGAACTACTATTTCATCAATTTCACTGCACAATCTTTCAACTATTGCATCTTCAAGTCCTATGATTGCCGCCATTGTTGAGGGTTCCGCCTCACATGCCTTCTGCATGGCACCTGCCCTGGCAGAAACAAGTCTTAGTCCGTCCTCGAATGAAAGAGTGCCGGTTGCTGCAAGAGCGGAAAATTCACCAAGAGAATGTCCTGCCGCCATATCGGGTTTGAAATGCCCGCCAAGTGAACCGGCCAGTATGACTGAATGAAGAAAGATTGCAGGTTGTGTTACTTTTGTCTGTTTAAGATCATCCTCTGTTCCCTCAAACATTAGTTTTGTTATTTCAAATCCAAGTATTTCATTCGCTGTGTCAAACATCTGTCTGGCCCGGGGAAACTTTTCATACAGGTCCTTTCCCATTCCGGGAAACTGGGCTCCCTGGCCCGGAAATATATATGCCCTCATAAAAATTAATTTAAGATTGATTTAAATTTTAATTAAACTTTGAAATCCACCGTCTAGCAGGTGGTGATTCGCTCCGGTGCAATGATATAATTTTTTTTTATTATTGCCAGATGTGATGCAGATTTGCATGGCGGAAGTCACAATGATGTGAGGATAACCAGTAATTCCCGGATGAGAATTTCCAATGCTCCGGTGTATTAATGGAGTTTTGACGCGATAAGAGAAATGAATTCCTCCCTGGTCTGGATCTGGTTTAAAAATGCGCCTGTAAAAGCAGAAGTTGTTGTTACGGAATTTTGTTTCTGTATCCCCCTCATCTGCATGCACATATGATGGGCTTCAATTACAACTGCTACTCCAAGGGGATCAAGCGCTTCCTGTATACAATCCCTGATCTGGGTGGTAAGTCTTTCCTGTACCTGCAGCCTTCTTGAAAATGCATCCACAACACGGGCTATCTTGCTTAATCCCGTTATGTATTTATCAGGTATATATCCCACATGTGCCTTGCCATAAAAGGGTATCATATGATGTTCACAAAGAGAATATAGTTCAATATCCTTGACAAGGACCATCTGCTTGTAGTCCTCCCTGAATTTTGCCGATGTCAGTATTTTCATCGGATCGAGGCTGTAGCCATGGGTAAGGAACTGTATGGCTTTTCCTACTCTCAGGGGGGTTTTCCTTATTCCCTCCCGGTCCGTATCCTCACCAAGGATCTTCAATATTTCTCCATAATGATATGCAAGCTTTGCAGTATCTTCAGGATGAAATATCTCGATCTTTGAATAGCCGAATTCTTCGTTTTCAATAATACTGTCTTCAGCAAGATCGTCCTTTTGATCATTCTTTTCCATAAAATTCAACATAATTGTTTTCAGTTTCAACAATCTTGACACAATGAAGTTTAACACCGGCACCTTTAATACGGGGCTCAAGCTCTTCCCATATTGCGATGGCTATATTTTCGGATGATGCGATCCTGCCTTTCATGAACCCGACCTGTGTATTGATATTCATATGGTCAATCTTTTCAATTATATGTTCCCTGATCAGTTTGCCAAGTGTTTTCAGGTTGACAACCAGTCCTGTTTCCGGATTTACATTCCCTTTAACGGTTATGTATAAAACATAATTATGCCCGTGCCAATGAGGATTTGAACATTTTCCATACAGGTTCTCGTTCTCTTCATCTGTCCAGTCCGGCCTGAAAAGGCGGTGTCCGGCATTGAAAGTTTCCCTTCGGGTCAGATATAGCATCTCTGTTTTTTGATGTTACAGGAAAAACAAACAGGGTTAAACAGACAAAATTACAGAAAACTTATCAAACCGGAAAAACCTTTATTCCTCAGCGTATTCAGAATGCAAGGCAAGATGTGTAATGTCATTAAATATCCCTGCAAATATTGCATTCTAAGGCAGCTCAATCAAAATTCGTGAACCGGCAAACTGAGTTGCCTTTGCGACATATAATGAAGACCTTAAGGTACCCGCCGGATGCCTGTGAAATAATTACTTATGGTATAATGCATCGCACCGACATTTTAATTGTCGAATTTCATAGATTCAAAAAAATTCTTGCCTTAATCAGGAAAAATTATTGTATATTGAATTGAACTTTAAATATCTGTCTCGCTGGTATATCAGGATATCAGTCTTCCTTTTCCCCGTTACATTTTTCCAAACTGGTTTTTTCAAAACATAAAATCTAATGCCATGAAAAATGGAGAAAAAAATTATCGCCATTTCACAGAAAAGTTCATGTGGATACATAACCATTAACTGTTTCAACCCAATCATTGCGCCATGCAAGTGTGACTATCAAAGATATGATATAGAGCCTGGTGAATTTTGCGTCCGGATCTATGAAGGATCGGGGAGGTAACGAACGC
>SLGC01000407.1 GCA_007123885.1 Bacteroidales bacterium
CAGCAGCATCAGGGCTGGATGCTATCATAAAAAGATAGCCACCACCACCTGCACCAAGCAGTTTTTTAGACAGGAGCAGCTGTTCAACATGCCTCAGGATATTTTGCACGTCTTCCGGATTCGTGCCTTCATCCAATTGCCGGTTCAGTCTCCAGCTCTCCTCTATACAATAATTGAAATCCTGCCAGGAATTCTTCCGAAATGCTTCACTGATCCGGGTGGCGTTAGATGCAATTTTCCTAAGGCTGGCAAGGGTTTCCTGCCGGTTCAGGAACATGCCCCTGACTATTTCAGCCAGGATATTTTTTGCCACACGGGTAACCCCGGTATAATATAATAACATGCAGGAACGGTATTCCGGATTCCGGAAAAGATTATCCGGGAGCCAGCTGATTTCGGGTTCCTGTCCAAAACCTGGCCTGGTCTCAATCACCTTTATGCCGGGGATTATCCCCCCGTACTGATCTTGCCATCCGCCACCGGTTGTAAGCATCTGTTCCAGCACCAGCGTTTTCTTTCCGATAGCTACGGGGTCACTGTCCAGTCCGCAATAATCAGACAAAGCCCCAAGCAGGGTCGCTGCAAGTATGCTGCTTGTGCCTAGGCCCGACCCTTTGGGCACAGCCGCAAGGAATGAGATATCGATTCCACTTCCAAAACTCTTCAACTGTTCATTAAGGGAAGAGAAGGAAGCTCCGTATTCAGGATGAAAACCGGAAAGCATAAGGGCGGCCTTTGCAATGGTAAAACCTGAACCCACATGGCTATAATCCTCCAGCTCAGAAAATTCTGAAATCCGTGATTCAATGCCCAAATCTATAGACTTTATTCTGATCTCCGGCTTTTCCGAGGAAGTGATATAAACCTGAATCGGAGGCTGCCCGTTGAGTTCAACAGCCATATTCATCACCTTTCCACCGTTGATAATACAATAGGGCGGGGTATCGCTCCAGCCGCCGGCAAGATCAAGCCTTACCGGGCTCCGTGCCCATACAATCTGATCACTTAGTATATTCCGGACAGGTTTCTCGTTCCGGAATTCAGAAAGCCCGATCATTCCTTCCCGCAGTAATCCAAAAGCTTCCTGTTCATAAAATTCCCAATCAAAACCTTTTTTCTGCATGACTCTTGCAAGGAACATCCGGTTGTGGATCCGGTTCATTAAAGGAGTTTCAATTCCGGCTTTCGCCGGAACAGGCAGATCTGAACCGGCATATATATCGGAAAGATGATCCAGGTCAAGCTGATAAAACACGCTCCGGTTATGGTTTTTTGCCATTGCAGGCAAAACGGTTTTCATTAACTCCTCCCGTTGTTTATATAATCTGCCAAAATCAATTTTGTTTTGTATTTCCGAGGCCGGTAACCGTTGTGCGGCCAACCATTTATTCCGCATCTTATTATCAGCATGATCCGGAGTTATCATCCAGCTGATTAATTCTCCTGTAGATTGATCAGGATCTACTACTGGAAAAAGAGGCGCATCAAAAATATCAAATTTACTATCGACCAAACCCTCCATATCCACTCCCCTGTCGCCAAACCATTTATTTAAAGGTGCATTCAGCCAGGTTGTGTCATTATCCCCTGCTTTGCCGGTAAAGACATCATCAATTCCGTACGGTCTGATGCAAAACCGGTTATCTCCGACAGGGACCATATCCAGGCAAATTCCCGGAGGAAAATCCAGTTTCCAGTTATTTTCAGGTATGCCGGTAAAAATATGACTGTTTGAAAAGCTCCAGCCGGAGGAGATACAGGAGTTTTCAATCCAAAGATTCATGTGACGTTCATCTATTGAACCATCATGTAGCACATTCATCACAAAAATATCAGGATGGGGCTTTACCCTTTTATGCCAGATTTCCCGCTGATCGGAAACTTTATTGTGAATGCTGTATGTTGATCCTATAAGTTCCCTGCTGGTCCCGTAATGGTAAAATGAGCCGGCCCTCAGAGGAATAACAGCGCTGGTAAGTCGGTCTTTGTCATCAGGCAAATCCACCGGTTCGGCACCCAGAAATCTGCTGAATTCCCCATACAGATCATAAAAGGTAGGCCGGTCATCGTCACCGTTAAATTTCTGCTCTCCCCGGTCCCATTTGCATGAGGCCATGAGCTTATTGATGGCGCGTGGACTTAACAACCAAACCCCGACATCCATCATGAAGTAATAATCATTTACAAGATCCTGAATCTTGTTGACAGATGGCTTTTGAAGAATAAATGAAAGCTCTCCAGGATTATTGCGATGGCAAAAGAATACCCCGTGTCGCGAGGCCTGAACCGCTTCGGTCCATGTCCCAAACAAAAGCACATCCACATCAGGCAGCCGCCCGAAATCATCATCATTGAGGATCAGTATATCGCCGCTGGCTATAAGTGTATTAAGCTTATCGGAGGACCTGTCCAGAATTTTCTGATAAAACGGGACCTGTATATCAAGGAGTTTCTGATCAAGTTTCTGCCCTCTCTCCCACCTGTAAACGGGAATTGGCGTCAGTATCTTCCCGGTGGCGGCATAGGCAGGCAACCGGCGGCTTTTACCCCCGGCGTGTATCAGCACCCTCCGATCCTTTTCGAGCCATGACTCAAAATTATCTCCGGCACCCTGATCTTTCCAGCACTGATGAAGCAAATGAGCAGTCCCCCCACCCGATCCCAAAGCTACATCCGGAGGATCAGAAGTCACAAACCACTCCCCGGCAGGTTTATTTTCAAGAGAATGAAAATGCCTGCTCAGGTTTTGGGGAAGGGAGAGGAGGAATTGCAAGGAAAATCTCAATTGTATATTACCTTTATAACCTTGAAACGGGCAAAAATATATAAACCTGAAAGTGCAAGTAAAATGGCAATGAACACGGGATAATTCATTAAATCAGCCCTTATCATTAAAATGACAACAAAATTAATTGCTGACTGCACGCCTGCATACAATGCAGAAACTGTAACATGGGGAATGTTCAGTTCATTGGCAAGGAATTGATAGAGATGACTGCGATGAGCTTTAAATATGTTTTTACCCTTACCTAATCTGTGCAGTATGGTGAAAACACTATCTACCCCATATACCCCAAAGAAGAGAATATATTCGATCCGTTGTGTTGATATAATCAATTCCAGCATGAACCATCCAAGAAGAAATGCCATGCTGACGCTACCAACATCCCCGGCAAATGCTTTTGCTCTTTTGCGTGCATTAATAAAGGCAAAAATTAACCCACTGATTGAAAGGATCTTGATAAAATCATTGGAGATTAATACAGATTCAAAAAAAGACAGGAACAGGAAAGTTCCGAGAGCCACTAAGCTGTAAAGGGGAGTTATACCATTAATCCCGTCCATAAAATTAAAAGCATTGATCCATCCTATTAAAACAATATAGACCGGCAGCCAATAATGCCAGGATAAATCCAATAAAGAAATTTCCCAAAATAATAATGTAACTGCAATGAAATGAAAAAACATCCTAAGCCCTCTGGAAAGGGTAAAAAGGTCATCCAGGAAACTGATGACGGCTATGAGAACCAGTCCTGCAATAGCCCATGGGTGCTGAAAGCCAAACAATAAAAACCATAAAAGTGCAGCAAGAGGAAAAATAATTCCTCCTCCTCGAATTGTTATTGAAGAATGAGAACTCCGCCCATTTGGTTTATCGATAATATTCCACCGGTCGGCAGCAATAGTGTAAGTCTTGTATCCAAGTAGCAATAAAGTAAAGACGAAAAAATATGTCATTTTGAGAAATTTGAAAAAGTATTAATTAGGCCATCCGTTGCAATAATAGGCATTTTGTCGATACCCAATGCAGATTTAAGCTTATTGTTTGAAACAACATATGATTCGGTAAGCTTTTTCAGACGTTCGCTATTGAATGGGAGGTGCATTAAATCACCAGCTTTTGCAAC